>DASZFK010000321.1:0-10155 GCA_035939855.1 Candidatus Angelobacter sp. | reverse complement strand
ATTTTGACCGGTCCGCGAAGGAAATTACCCTCGTTTTTCGTCTTATAGAGTGTGGTGCAATAAGCGCCGCTTTCCGGAGAACGATCATGAACCTCTCACAACGAAAAGCATTATTGCGCCTGGTCGTGACGCTCACGATCTTGTGGGGCCGGCTGGCTGCGGAGCAGGCTCTTTGGCGGATCGCGAATCTGCAATAGCTCACACCACCACGCGCATCCCAGGTCCGAAGTTGGCGCTGGCTGCCTTTAGCTTAGTGGCCATGATTCGTTGGACCAGGCCGGGAATGTTGTGCCGGTCATAAACTCCCATAATGACGTTGTAACGCTGGCGCATCTCTTGTGCCCAATCTCGATCCGGCTGTCTTCGTGGCGACTGCGATACCTCGCTTTGAACAAGAGAAGCAGTCAAATCGACGGCCTGCAGCAGGGAACAATCCTTGCGGGATTTGAAAGTGATTGTGCCCATACGATCATGGTGGTCGCGTAACGCTTTCAGTTGCAGGAATATCCCCGCCGATCGTTGCATGAATTCATTCTGGTCCAGAACAAACGTCAGTTGCTCGCCCGGCGGGAGCGGCGGGTCGGGGAGCTTCTCCACCGTACCCAGGAACATGTCGAAGAAAAGCTGGAAGGCGAAATAATACGGATGCTCGTTCTCCCATTGGAACCAGTCTGGGGCACAGCCTTCGTAGTCTTCGACCCTCAAGATGCTGGCCACGCCGAACGACGTATGTTTCCGAACAATATCAATTAACGTCTCCAGGAATTCGGTGCGCTTCTGCTCCGGCCAATTGCGATATGCATTCAAGGGGAGTTCGTGGACGCCATAAAGCTCCAGAGTCTCGGTCCACGTTTTTTCGATACAGGCCCAACCCTCGGCAGAGGCAGCATAGCCGACAACAGCCATGACACCTGATCCAGTCTTGTTCGCATAGACAATCATCTTTCACCAACCTTTCCTGCCTTGCGGCTGCTAACTGGTCATCAACTCCCGGGCGCGCTGAGTCGTCGTTATCACCGCGTTAATCAATGTCACTCGCAGGCCGCCTTTTTCCAGTTCGATCAATCCGTCGATGGTGCATCCTGCCGGCGTAGTCACCGAATCCTTAAGCAGAGCAGGATGGTGTCCAGTCTTTAGCGCCAGTTGGGCCGCGCCGAAAAGAGTTTGCGCTGCCAAGGTAGTAGCCAGATCGCGGGGCAAGCCCACTTTCACGCCGGCCTCGGCCAGCGATTCGAGGATCACGAAAACAAACGCAGGGCCGCTGGCGGAAAGAGCAGTAATGGCGTCCATGTGCTTTTCATCCACGATGGCCACACGCCCCACACTTTCAAACAATTCTTTTGCGGTCTCCAGGTGCTTCTGCCCGGCCGATGGGCCTGCGGCTAAGCCAGTCATGCCGGCGCCCACCATGCATGGAGTGTTCGGCATGGCGCGAACCACTGCGATATCTTTTCCAAGCTGCTGCTGGATAAAGGGCAGTGTGGCGGCGGTGACGGCCGAGATCACCAGCGCGCCCGGCTTGAGCACCGGAGCAATTTCGGCCAGCAACTGGGGCATGGCTTGCGGCTTCACGCAAATCAGCACGACGGGCGCGTCCGCCACCGCCTCGCGGTTGTTGGTGCTCAGGACGACTCCGCCAAGCTGGTCGGAAAGCGACTGGCACCGGCTTTCATGCTGGATGGTCGCTATGGCTTCGTCCTTGCCTACGAGTCCGCGCTCCAGAAATGCTTGAAGCAAAATGGTGCCCAGTTTTCCGCAGCCCAGCAGGGCAAGTTTCTTACGGGCAAGAGTTTGAGTGGAGGAAGCTGTTTCAGTCTGTATCGCAAGTGGGGTCATCGGTTTTTCCCTTTCAGTTTTGAGCGCAAAAAGCAAAACCCGCTGCCTTGGCGGCAGCGGGTTCAAATAATTGCTGTTCTAAGATTTCAGCGCATATTTATCCTCTGGCCTCCAAGACACACGAATGGCCCCACGGGAGCGGGTATGCCGCATGTGCTTGGTTGGACAGAGCGATCATGCAAGGCAATATAGCGGAACATAACGCAGGATGCAAGCGGCGCTTTTGAGTGTTTTTCTTCTTGACATAGAGTACTCTGTGATATAGAGTTAATTCTAGGGAGGTTCAGAAAACCATGAACCAGGAATTACTGGACCGCATTGACCTGATCGAACGCATGATCGGAGAAGGACGCCGCACCACGCAGTATTGGGGTTGGACATTTGTGCTCTGGGGCGTGGGACAGCTCATCGCCTTGGCGTGGAGCATCTACAGCGGAAAGCCTGAGATTGCCTGGACGGTCACCATGATCGCTTGTGGTGTGCTCACCACAATCGGAAGCCAGCGGATGCACGCACGCGAAAGGGCTGAAACCTATATTTCACGCGCTCTTGGCGCTATCTGGTTCAGTTGCGGAATCTCGATTTCGGTCCTGGCATTCATTGGCAATCCCAAAGGGACACTTACAGGGCCTCCCTTCCTGGCCGCATTTTTCGCTCTCATGGGGTTTGCAAACTTTGCGAGTGGCCTAGTTTTGCACTGGCGCCTGCAGCAAGGATTGGGAATCCTGTGGTGGGCAGCCGCGGCCGTCGCCCTGCTGGCACCTGTTCAGTTTGCCTTTTGGACTTTTGTGGGCATGGCCGTGGTTGGTGAGATATTGTTTGGCCTGTACCTGATGGCCAGGGAGAGAGCAGACAAGCCTCATGCCGGAATTGCCTGAACTCGACCAAGTGGTGCACGGACAATTGCGGCTGGCAGTGCTCTCGATCCTGAGCACCGTGGAGAAGGCCGACTTCACCTATCTCCGCGACCGCACTGGAAGCACCGACGGCAATATCGCCGCCCATTTGCTCAAACTGGAGCAGGCTGGCTATATCTCGGTGGAAAAGACTTTCTTGAATCGTAAGCCGATGAGCATTTATCGCATCACGGAGACAGGCCGGACAGCCCTGACCACCTACATACGCAATCTGAAAAAGCTCCTCGGTGGTGAGTTCAACAAGGTGAAGTAAAATTTTTTTAGCTATTTACTCTGAAATATAGAGCACTTTAAAGGAGAATAGAAATGAAACGTCAACTATTTGCAAACTCAATCGTCGCCGTGCTTGTGGCCTTTACATTAGCTCTGCCCGTAGCAATGTCAGCACAAACCAACAATGGCTCGACCCAAGGCAAGACCAACAACAATCCCGCAAACCGTTTGGGACAACTGGAACTCACCATGCAACAGAGCATAGGCAAGGATGCAAAAGCCTTTGGACGCGCTCAAGGTGAATACTGGGGCATCGTCAGCACTCAGGGCGACTTCCCGCGTGCTTACAACTTCTTCTCCAACCTGGCAGCCTCCCATCCCTCTTCTCCTGATGTTTTGGGACTTGAAGGCAGCGCTATCGGCGGCTACATCGGCTGGCTATATTCCCCGGCCGCAGGAAAACCTGCCGATGAGCAATTGGTAGTAGCTCTCGACAGCAAAGCCCGCGCTTCCTTTGACAAAGCATTGCAGATCGATGCCAACAACTTCAACGCCTTGCTTGGCTATGCAATCTATGAGAGTTACAACCCTACGGGAGCAGAACACTCCAAAGAGCTGTTTGCCCGGCTGGAGAGCCTGCGCTCGAGCCATCCTGAGTATCCGTGGAATGTCGTTGACGAATTCAAGAGGGGGCGCGCTTCCGGAAAATAGAACTACGTCGAACAAGAGAGGGACACTGCGCGTTGTCCCTCTCTTTATGACGGACGATTCAGAAACGTGTGCCTGGCCTTTTCGTAGTCTTCAATCTGCTGGAGGCACTTCAACGTCACGCCGATCTCGTCCGTTCCTTCCAGCAGGCAGGACCGCTGAAAGGGATCCATTTGAAAACTACAGGAGAAGCCATCCTGTGCGGCTGCGGTGCAATTTATTCCTTTAGCCCGAAAAACCAAGCGGGCTGATTGCTCACCACTAACTGCGAGATAAGGTGTTTGAAATCAATGACTATTCCAAAACCGATCACCCGATCACGCGCGATTACCCGATAGCCCTATCTTGCTCCAATCCGCGAAATCTGCGGCAATTCTGCTTCACTTGGCCGCCGCATAGGTGGGACCAGGGAAAGCAGGTCCTGGTCGTATATGCGCTTCTTGTTCTCCGCCAGCTTCATGAACTGGCAGTAGAGAGCTTCCAGCTCAGCGTTGGAAGCATGATAGCCAAGCTCGGCCAGGCGCTTGCCGAGCGCATGACGGCCCGAATGTTTCCCGAGCACCAGGTTGTTTCCAGGCACCCCCACCGACTCAGGAGTCATGATCTCGTAGCACAGCGGATTGTTGATGACTCCATGCTGGTGAATGCCTGCCTCGTGAGCAAAGGCATTGCGGCCCACAATGGCCTTGTTGGGCTGAGGTCCAAATCCGATGATCTGAGCCAGCAGGCAACTGGCCGGATAAATTTCCTGGGTGTTGATCGCAGTTCTCACCAAAAACTGCGTTTGGCGAACGGAGAGCAACATGACAATCTCTTCTAATGAAGCGTTGCCGGCCCGTTCTCCAATTCCATTGATGGTGCACTCCACCTGGCGAGCACCGGCGTTGATTCCAGCCATGGTGTTGGCTACAGCCAGACCCAGGTCATTGTGGCAGTGGACCGAAATTACAACCTTTTCAATCCCGGGTACCTGTCTGCGCAGGGTCGTGATCGTGCGTGAAAATTCATCAGGGATGGTATAGCCCACCGTGTCGGGAATGTTGATCACGGTCGCACCGGCCCCGATAGCGGCTTCGACTGCCTTGCAGAGGAATTGGATGTCGGAGCGCGTGGCGTCTTCAGGAGAAAACTCCACGTCATCACAGAATGACCGGGCGTGTCCCACCGCCTCGTGAATCTGATCAAGGGCTTGCGTCCGGCTGATCTTGAGTTTGTATTCGAGGTGTAAATCCGAGGTGGCCAGAAAGGTGTGAATGCGCGGACGCCTGGCCGGTTGCAGCGCGAGCCAGGCGCGCTCCACATCCAGCTTATGGGCACGCGCAAGCGCGGCAATGACGGGACGCCGGATTTCTGTGGCGATCCGGCGAACGGCCTTGAACTCGTCATCGGAAGCGATTGGAAATCCTGCTTCGATGACATCGACACCAAGCCGGTCGAGCTGGCGGGCCATGCTCAATTTCTCGGCCATGCCCATGCTGCAACCGGGAGCTTGCTCGCCATCTCGAAGAGTCGTATCAAAAACCGTAATGTGATTTCCGTCCATGGAGCCACCTCGCCTGGCAAAAACATTCTCGGCCTCGGCACCCACTGTTCTTTTGACACGCCAAGCCTGAAGCTTTTATGCTGGCGGCCACGATTGAATAAGTCAAATTTATAATTCTTCTGATAGCATTATTATTTCTTATTATATTAGCCAAGGATTCAGGGGCTTCCAAGGAGCAGGGAACATCATGGATTTCTTTCATCTGGAGACATTTCTGGCCGTGGTCCAGACCGGCAGTTTTTCTGCAGCGGCCAAGGTAATTCATCGCACTCAACCGGCGGTGAGCCAGATCGTTCGAAAATTGGAAGAGGAGATCGGCGAATCCCTTTTTGACCGCTCCTCCCGCGACGGCACCCTCACCGATGCCGGCCGGGTGCTGCATGAGTATGCGCAAAAAATGCTGAATCTGCGCCGCGAGGCGCGGGCCTCCCTGGAAGAGCTGCGGCAGTTTCAACGAGGAACCTTGGTGATTGGCGCCAATGAGTTCACGTCGCTTTACCTGTTGCAGGTGCTGGAAGAGTTCCGCAAATTTTGTCCAATGATCAAAATTGCCGTGCAGCGCTGCCTGGCCAGTACCATCCCTGATCAGGTGCTTGATCACACAGTTGAGCTAGGTATTCTTTCGTTTCATCCTGAAAACAGCCTGCTACAGACCATTGTCGTGTTTCGCGACCAGTTGGCTTTCGTGGTGCCTGCCGGCCATCCCCTGGCCAAGGCAAAGTCGGTCAGCATACGGCAGTTAGGCGCAGAATCGTTTGTCGCTCACAACGTAGTTTCCCCTCACCGAATGAAAGTTCTCGAAGCCTTTAAGCGTCACAAAACCCCTCTCAACATCGGCGTGGAGATGCCCACCATCGAAGCGATCAAGCGGTTTGTGGCAGCCGGCAACGGTGTAGCGCTGGTTCCTGAGATCGCCGTGGAACCAGAGCTGACTCGCGGCGAACTCTTCTCGATTCCAGTACAAGAGCTAAAGCTGGAACGCAAACTGCGGATCGTCTACCGCAAAGGCGGCCAGCTTTCCCATGCCGGCCAGGCATTTCTGAAAGTCGCAGAATCGGTTAGCGCCAAGGTCAAAGGAAGGTATTTATTTCAGATGGAAAAATGAGTGGCATTGGAGCGTTTCACGAGATAGCAAGCTGCTTGGAATCGGCGACAGCTCAGGAGCGGTAAACCCTGTGGGAACTTCAGTAATTCTGTCTGAGGGGAAGTGGACAGCTCTTCCAAAACGGAAGGACGAGCTGCCCACCTTGGAGTCTAGTGCTTGTCCTTGTCTTTGTCCTTATCGTGGTCTTTGTCGTGATCTTTGTCTTTATGCTTCTTGTGCTTTTTGTCTTTGTCCTTATCTTTGTCTTTGTCCTTATCTTTATCCTTGTCTTTATCTTTGTCCTTGGCCACGAAATTCTGCGCCATCGGAGCCGCATTGCTCTGTGCAAAGAGCGATGCAGTCGAGAACAGCACGCAAAGCGCCATCAACAACAAAATGTTCTTCTTCATTGATCCTCTCTCTTTTTAGTTTTGGAGAACTTAAAAACGTGCGTACGAGGGTATCAAATTCAACAGTATTTGCCACCATCAAAAATGCAAAAAGAACGCAAAAGGCAGCCGTTAGCACACACATATACGAAAGAACTAAAGGGTTGGATTTATGCGCGCCTCCGGGACAGCGTCTCCAGTGGTGGATAAGATGATGCAGGCAGGAAGGTGTGCTCGGCTGGTTGCAAGCCGGATTGGATGCCTCTCACCAGCATCTCCAAAGCCACGTCCGTAGTAAGTGAAGTGACGATGGCTGCGGTCAATGTGCCGTTCTCCACCAGAGGTTTTATCTGGCGAGGAACACCGGCGGCCGTGCAGGGCACGCCCAGCCATTTCGCCCGTTCTGCCCCTGTCGCGCAATCTTGAAATGCCCTTTTGGCGGCCAGAATGAAATCAATATTCTGGGATGAAATCAAATGAGTATCCTCGGCGCGCACGGTTTGCAGACGCAACCACGACGATACTGATTTATATGCATTCTCCTCGGTCCACTGAATCTTTAAAGTTTTTGTTTGGACATTTTTGGGCGTAGTGCTCTCAATGCCTTCGGCCCGTTGCGAAGCCAAAAAATTGGATGCTGGCCCTCGCAGATACAAGATCGAGCCGCCTCTGGGCAACAAGATGCCGAATTGGCGTCCCTGCATTCGCCCAATTTCAGCGTGGTCTTGTGACAACGCAAAGACTGGTGCTTTGGCAATCTTGCGCAGCGGCCCCAGATAATCTACGTCTGCGTTGCTGATGACCCATCCGATACCGGCGTTGACCGCAGCCTCCGCCACTCGGGGCAGGCCGGCGTTGGTGACTGGCTCAGCAATGATGCCATCGGGCCGGATCGGGCGCGACTGAATAATTTCCAGTAACTGCTGGCTCTGGGCTACAGGATCACTCAGTGCGTTGATGATCTGTATCTCCACACCGAGTCGCTCTGACGCGGCTTTAGCGACCGCTGCCTGCTCGCTCAAGTAATTGTTTTCCCCAGGAAGAGATATGACAAAATTTAGCTTTTTCTGCATGTTTTTAGCGTCACATAGTCAGATTTCCCATATTGTGACACGTATTGGGGCAGAATATTTAGATTTTCTTAATTATTGGAGTGGCAAAGAATATCCCTTGGGCCACGCTATCGCCCTAACAAACCCGTGGTTTATGGGGCAGCCAAATCCCGGAAGGTTCCACTAACCGCTGTGACGCAAACACAACGAAAATTGGTTGACTTTCAGCAGTGCAGACTGTTCGAGGATCGCCAGACTTGGGTTTTGGGGCGGCAGGTTTGGAGACCACCCTAGTAATAGTCCTAACCACCTCTTGCGAAGTGGCTACGTGAGCCAATCTCAGCCAAAATTCCACCCTTTGTCTTAAATAAGCTACGGCCCGATATACTGGCGAGATTGATTTCGGTAGCAGTTGCAAGTTGCTGCCCCCAGACTTCACAGCGACCACCCATCAAGCGAATCGCCTGCTCGCCCTCCTCTTTATTCGCCTCCACTCAGAGCATAAATAGAAAAGTGCATTCGCGCTCCTACCGGCTCACGTCCCAGGTATATCTGATTTGGCTGCTTTATCTGAAACTGTTCGAAAAGGTGTATGCGCTCCTCACCCAAGGCATTCTGCAATCTTTTCCTTGCGACCAGCAGATGCCAGCCACGCGCATCAGCCTCTTGGATCGCTTATATAAAACGGTTGTCACTGCTTTGGATCAATTGGTTTCGGCCGTTGGACTCAAGGCCGCTTAAAATTAGGAGCTAACGAGAACAAAGTTCACGTTTCAAATCCCATAACGGGCTAAGCAGCTGATCCATATAAGCTTAGCTCGACCACCTTCCACAAATGAAACATTTAGCTTTTCAAAACGAAATCGCTCATCCTAGCTTTTATGAAGTAAAACAATGCTCATAGTTTTTGTCTATTTACCGTCCGTGAAGAACATTTTTGGGAAAATATTTCCTGATCCGGGCTGCACGAGTCCATCGTGATAGCTTTCGCTTAGATCTTGACAGCAATATTTGCGATGTGATTCACTCCTGGCATACTTTTGCAGATGACTTTCTTCGTGATTCGTTAAGCTAAGGAGGCTCCTCTTGAGCTGGGTTCCATTGCTCGCGTGCATTGTCGTATTTGGAGCACTTGCCGCAACAATAATATTTCTATTTCGCCCTGTCGTGACAGCAGTTCAGTATCGGATTGCGATTTTGCTACTATTTTTTGCGATCTCTACGGTCAGTTCTCTCTTGTTTCTAAACCACAACGACCAAAGCGCAACAAGTTTTGGTGGAAATATTGGCTTCTTCACATTTGCGGTTGGTGGCCCTGCTGCCCTATGGTTAATTGCGCTTGTGGTGTTTACCTATTTCTATCCCGAATCAAGACTTGAGCCCGCGGCGCCACACACCCTGCCGATGCTTGCCCGCCTCATTGATGATATCGAAGGCCGTTCTGGCTGGTACAACTATACAGAGTGGAAGGGGCAATGGAATGAATTCTCAACCGTATTGGGAACTGGCGAGTCAGCGACCGTGAAGAATCTACTTTGGTATACATACTTCCAGATACAAGGACCCAAGCTGTCGAACGCTGAAATCACGACTGCATTCTTCTACTTCAAATCCTTTACTTTGAAGATTCAAAGAATTCAAGGGGATAAGAACGGTGATACTTTCCGACTGCTGTTCAGCGCCGGAACCAGTTTGAGCGGCTCGGAAAATGGTTCGTTCGCCTTTGTTGGGAGGGATAGCGGCACGATAAGAATTCTCAAGACCGAAAGCGACCGCGGAGCGAGGGCAGCCCGCGAGATCGAGTTGACCGACAAACGGGTCGACTGCTTACTCCTTTCCTACTATGTTGGTGATAATCCAAATGAAGGAGACTATATCGTAGTTGATCTAAAGAGATATTCAGATAATGCCAGCGGTCATATTCGTTTAGGTATTGTCGACTTCGAGAGACCCATCCATGCCTTTCATCTTTCAACCCTCAAACGGCGGAATATCGCATTCGAAGACATACCTTTGTCTTTTCACTCCGAAACAGTGTCGGTCTCAAAAGTCATAGCCCCTGTCGAAACGAATCTGCGCCCGTGGCTTTCGGCGCTTGATAACTTTCTCAAAAATGGCGCGGGGGCAGCTGTTTCGGACGACCTTTTTGCCAATATTGTAAAGACCAAGAAAACATTGGAAGGGAACCTTTTCAAAGCTGGGATATTAAAATCAGCAGAGGACATATCGTTTTCTCAGCTCATGAACCTTGCAACACACAGTAAGAGTCGTCATTTTCTTGATCTACCCAGAGCTCAGCAGATAGTGCTAACTATGTTTCGATATTAAAGATCAATCACTACTTGTAAGTTGCGAACTGACTAGGGTCGTACAAATGATTTCTGGGATAAGTACAGCCTTTTTCCGGTAGTTG
>DASZFK010000320.1:0-2258 GCA_035939855.1 Candidatus Angelobacter sp. | reverse complement strand
AAAACAAAGGGAGGTTGAAGAGGGGTTCAGCGAGAAAAAGACTCATCGCACAAAACCCGCCGCCTCCATTGACCCAGTTCTGTTGGACGAGAAAATTTTTCCCGTTGAGGATCATATTGGCTTGTGAGCCATTCGAAGTTGTAAAGGTAGGACCAAAGGTAAAGTCGAAACTGAGGGGATTATTACACTTGTCCCCGACCTCCTGGCCAAAGGAATCAAACCAAGCGTTCAAGTCAGGGTCAGTGACCGTTTCGTTCAATTCATGCGCAATAGTACTCGCCATTGCATCCGCGCCGGGGTTTCCGTTCGGGCTATTGGACTGTTGCCGCTCGCAACTTAGGGGACAGCGGTCAGGGTTCCCGACGAAGGCATACTTTATGTCGGCTCCATTCATTAGGGCGTGGTTGTGGAAGCCACAGTTTTTGACGCAAAACCGGCCGATTTTAGGATCGCTACTGTTCTGATCCACGTCGGCGGAGCTTAGCACGAAGTAGATTCCATTGGCATCGGTTGGAAGCGAACCAGACAGCAGCTTAGAGGAAACTACGGATTTTAGTCCGTCATCAGTGAGAAGTAATTTTTGTGAATAGTTGTCAAGACTCTGACCAACCATGGAAATAGTGTTTGTGATATTGCTGCTATTATCGCCGTATGTGGTGTTGGTGTTGAAATAAGCCGAGCCATTGAGTCCTGAGATGAACGCGGGCAGAAGTGCAGTCGCGCTATTGCCGTTCCAATTGCCATACCAAATGAAATAAACATTATGTGGGCCTGGCATAACACGGCCACCGTTGTAATTGATCCCATTTCCCAGGGTTGTGACATCCGGTTGAGGCGCTTGGGGCTGGCCCATTTGGTCGTTGGTTTTTACGACGCCGGTCACCTGGGCGCGTATTGTTATCGTAAAAAAGACAAGAAACGCCATTGCTGCTGCTACTGCTAGAGTGAGCCTTAACAACTTTGCCAGGACATGTGCCGGCCTAAAAGCATCAATGGTAGTTATCCACATATAAGACGCCATATAAGTTGCTCCTCCTCAATTCATGCAGGTGAGGCTAAAATCCGATCAGCAGCTTGAGCGAACAAAGCAAATGTGTCGACTGACAATAACTGGCAGCAAGCTGACTATTGATGACAAAGCCTCTTTTACGGTAGCTTCATTGGATATCTTGTGGCTGTCGCCGCTTGAGCATTAAGAGGTTCTAAGAAAGTGTCCGAGAATCAGGTCATCAAAGAAAGGTTGGACTCCTGGAAGGCAATAGCCACTCATCTTGGTCGTGATGTGCGTACGGTGATACGGTGGGAAAAAAAGGGCCTGCCGGTACATAGGGTGCCAGGTGGAAAGCGGCAAGCGGTCTTTGCTTATACTCAAGAGATCGATGCTTGGCTTGTCAGCCAGGACCGTGAAAACCAAGACTCTGATCGGCAAGTCAGAGAGTCTCCTCAAGAGCCTGAAAATAATCTGCGCGTAAGTTTGGTAGATGATCCGGCGCAGGAGCCTCAGCATCGTGGTTGGTTTGATCAGTTATTTCATGCCAATAAGTGGGTCCTGTTTGGAACCGCACTATGTCTTGCTGGCCTAGCTGCAGTTCTGCTGGCGCGTCCCCAAGCATCGGCGATACATTCGCTCGGGCTCCAGCAACTGACAGATGATGGCCATAATAAAGAGGGTTTGAGAACCGACGGAACAACTCTCTATTTCAATGAACTGGAAGTAAGCCACGAAATACTGGTATCCATGCCGGCTCGTGGAGGTCCGATAACCCGAATTGACACGCCTTTTTCAAATCTGAAACTTCAAGACATTTCCAATGACGGGAAGAAGCTGTTGGTGATGCCTTTCGAGGGGATTGAAGAAGAAAAACAGATCTGGATCGTCCCAACGCAAGGCGGAGTCCCTTTTCGCGTTGGTGATGCGCTATGCCACGAAGCCCGCTGGTCGCCCGACGGCTCCGGAATAGCCTGCACCAGTGGAACAACGGTCAGATTACTGAACTCGGATGGTTCTGGATTACATACATTGGGATCATTCTCCTCATCCGCGAGCGCATTGGCGTGGTCGTCTGGCGGGAATCGCCTGCGGTTCGTTCTTGCGGAGAATCAAGGAACCGGTGCACCTTGGGAAATGGAAATCCACAAGGATGGCACGGCGGGCGTCGCTGCTGCTTCAACGTTCCCCCCAGGCCAGGACTGCTGTGGTAACTGGGCTTGGAGCCGAAACGACAGGAATTTTGTTTACACAAAACGTCAAGCCGACG
>DASZFK010000319.1:0-4665 GCA_035939855.1 Candidatus Angelobacter sp. | reverse complement strand
GGTATCGGATAAAAGTGGCGGTTGCTTGCGTTAGGAGATATTTCTTCTCCTGAGTAGAGCCGTTTAACAATCGCGGCAGACCCGCCTAGCTTGCCACTCACCCAGATTCGGTCGCCTGGCCGGGCCTTAGACCGGAGTAAGGCTTTTCCGGCTGGAACCCTGCCCAATACCACAATGTCTGCGGTGATTTTCTCGGCGGTTGACGTATCGCCACCCGCGAGCGGTGTTCTGAACCGGTGGACGAGGCCCAGGAACCCTGCCATAAAGTTGTCTACCCAGCGCTGCGGCAACTTAGGTGGGAGCGCCAGGGAAAGGAAG
Source organism: Candidatus Angelobacter sp. (assembly GCA_035939855.1). Classification (GTDB taxonomy): domain Bacteria; phylum Acidobacteriota; class Terriglobia; order Terriglobales; family Acidobacteriaceae; genus Angelobacter. Next base: position 4,347 of record DASZFK010000319.1, on the reverse strand, counting down.
CAGGCTATAGGTTCGCCTCCCATGGCGGCAATATCGCTTAGGCCACGCGCCAGACAGCGGTGGCCCACACTTTTTGCCGGATGCCACGTGCGCCTGAAATGAATATTCTCGACGGACAGGTCGGTTGTTACCAGGAGTTGGAAGCCAGAAGGAACCTGCAATACGGCACAGTCATCGCCGATCCCAAATTTCACCCAGGGACTTACCGTCTTGGAGGCAGCCCGGCGAAAACCCTCGATCAATTGTCTCTCTGGAGTAACCACCCGGACCTAACTATATCGAAAAAAGCCACTTAGGTTCTATTGGAATTACGAACGCCAATCTGAAGTCCATGTCCCCTTTGCCCAACTATCAGGTCAATTACTGCGGACCTTCGTCATCAGTGAGCATCTGATCCGGCATTGACAGAGCTGGAATGGGCTTGATAGCTTCTACTCACGCCCAATGTTGCATGAACTCCTGGCCGCGAGTTTTTGAGTCCCCAAGTATCTGCGGCGGAAAGATGGAAATACCGATCTTGAAGGCGTGCCGATCCAATTCAGGACGCGCCACTTTTTAGCGTTGGATCAACGTGCTGTAAAGAAACTTCGTAGAGGGAGTATTTTTCTTGCGAAAACGCTTTTACATCATGCTGGTTGCCCGGAACTCCGAAGGGGAGCTCCTGAAGATTCCAATTCCTCTGCACTATCTCTACGTTTTCATTGCCGGAGCCTTGATCGGAATGATGACCATTACCGGTATGGCCGGCTCCTATACCCGTATGCTGTTGAAAACTCATCGGTTTAATGAGCTGCGCAATGAAAAAGAGGCCCTGAAATCGCGCTATACCCGGCTGGAGCAGATCGCCCAGGAAAATCAACTGCAAGCCCAATCGCTCAGTTCTCTGGCGGGCGAAGTGTCAACGCTCTACGGCCTGAAACCTGATCCCGTGTTTCAGAAAGATGCCCCGGATTTCGCTTCCATGCAGCAGTTTTATGCTTTGAAAGCCACTGCCATGAACGGCTCGGCGTACATCGGCATCAGCATGGAGAATTCTCGTGAGGCCAGCACGAGCGACTGGCTCCGGGCTGCGGCCGCGCCAACGCTATGGCCAGTTGAGGGCCCCCTAACCGGAGTCTTTGGTCAGCGTACAGACCCCTTCAGCGGCGATGAGGGAGCTTTTCACCGGGGCGTGGACATCTCTACGGAATACGGCACCCCGGTAATCGCCCCCGCAAATGGGGTAGTTCGTTACGCCGATTTCATGAATGGCTATGGCCGTTCCTTGGTGATCGACCATGGCAATAGCATCACTACTTTGTATGGGCACCTTTCGGGATATGCAGTAGCTGCCGGACAGGCCGTTCGTCGGGGCGACACCATTGGCTACGTGGGATTGAGCGGACGCAGCACCGGTCCGCATTTGCACTATGAAGTCCGCATTGCCAATACCCCGGTGAATCCTAGCAAATATCTGCGTTTCACCTTATCCCAGCAAATCGCTTCTGGAGCCATGTAGGGCTCAAGGATTCTTGCCAGATGATGACGGCTCCTGGATGCCAATCTGGGCCGCAGAACCAAGCTTCTTCAGAGAAGCTTGAGAAATCGTAGTGGTAAAGATGGCTCGGTTCTCCTTTTGCTCCACCTGAATACTGTCAAAGGCTTTGCTTATGTCCCTATCACTTCCCTTGGTCCCGAGCGATTGAGCGATGCTGCGATAGAGAGAAAGGTAATTGTGGGCCGATTCAGCGACCTCGGCAGCCGCAGCCTCGTTCTCGGTAAAAACCTCGGCCTTCAACTTGCATTCGCCGCTAAACCAGAGGGGCAACCGCAGAGAAACCACGCCGGTGGTATTTTGCAAGAAATCAAAACTCAGTCCTTCAGGCAACTGTGTTGTTCCCGGCTGCGAAGGCGTCCGATAAACGAGCCAGGCCGCGCTGAAGAAAGGCACGTAAGGGTAGTAGGATTGGGCCAGAAAAGGACCTTGACCAGCACGGGCAGGATGACGAAATTTATCAATTACACTGCGCATCGGCTCTGGTGATGCCATGTTGGTGACCGCAACTTCATCGTCGGCCAGGATGCACACCCGCACAGTTCGCCCTTCGTGCAAGATAGAAAAAACTGTTTTTTCGCCGTATTTTTCGCTGCTGATGGCCAGCTTCTGCAAATAGCTCTGCAGCTTGTTCAAATCGAAGCGCCCTCTAAAAATCGACGAGGTTTCTGCCTCCGCGCCCGGATTGCGCATGGATATCGCCACTTGATCGAGATCGCGTTCGAATTGAATATTCGTCTGGTCAATAAAGGCTTGATAGTCCGGGTCAGGACTTACCGGGTTCGATGTTTTCGAATCAAAAAAATGCAATGGTTTGAGGTTAACGTAAACCAGGAGTTCGCCTTCGGGAAGCAAGCGCACAGCCTGTGGAGGCTTCGAAGCCCAACGCACCACGCCAAAAGTCAGGATTGCAGCCGCCAGAAAGCATGAGCCTGCAATCGCGAGTTTGCGCCGGATCGTCATGATATTCAGTATAGAGTGTAGGGAAAAAGACGCATCACTTTCACGCCACGCACCGCGAAACGAACGGGAGACACATTAAACCGGCAAAGTGGTATAATTCCAATTGATTCAATCAATGTGGCTGTGCGCCTCTGAGTTTGGTTGACTGGTGCGGTCCTTGCACGCACAAGGCTGCTATGTTAACTTATAGTTTTTGCGCCATTTGGGAGGTATTTGCTGGCGTAGCTCAGTTGGTAGAGCATCTGATTTGTAATCAGAGGGTCGGGGGTTCAAATCCCTTCGCCAGCTCCACATGATGCGGGGGCCTGAAACGCGTAGCTGGGCGTGTTTTGGGTTTTTTGAGATACTGCGCACGAAGGTTTTCCACCGGAACGCACTCCACAGAAGATTCTCCGTAAGTAGTCGGCGTTGTGCGGAAGTTTGTTTTGCGCGTCTCCTGTCTGCTTTTGAGAAGCGTCCCCGTTGTTCCAGTGAAAGAGCCCGCGAGCCATTTTGTAATTTAGGAGCAGGCTCGGTTAAATGCACAGGTGGCCGAGTGGTTAATGGCAGCAGACTGTAAATCTGCCGCTCCTTGGAGCTACGGAGGTTCGAATCCTCCCCTGTGCACCAGGATTTTTGATCGCGAGAGCTAAGATGGAAAAAAGCAAGCGATTGGGCGTTGCGCTCGCGTTATATGCAGCACTTGGTGTCTTGATCTGGACGACGATGAGCGATGCGCCTGTTCAGATTGCGGGCGGATCGGTCAGCATTCGAGCTTTACCGTTGATGGTCATTGCATTTTTTGCAGTAAGAACTTTGCTGCACTGGAAAGCTGATCACATCCGCGCCGAGCGGGAGAAAACAGAAGAAACGCTTTTGCGGTAACCAGGCGAGTAACCCCCTGGGTGATGATGTTCACCGAAACGGGATAGAAGGCATTACGAGCTGATGTAGCTCAGTTGGTAGAGCACTCCCTTGGTAAGGGAGAGGTCACCGGTTCAATCCCGGTCATCAGCTCCAGGAATTCAAATTGGGTAATTGGGTAATTGGGTAATTTAGTAATTGGGTAACTTGAAGACGGTGAATCGAGTTTTTGAATTACCCAATTACTAAATTACCCAGTTACCCAATCAGCGGGCGGGAGTAACTCAGTGGTAGAGTCACAGCCTTCCAAGCTGTTGGTCGCGGGTTCGATTCCCGTCTCCCGCTCCAAGTTTGAGCCGTTTTGCGGGCGGGAGCAGAGCGGGAGCCCGCAGGCGAAACCCAGAGCGGTAGCGAAGGGCCTGATTTGATGGGCTTTGCACGTGAGCGATTTCCGCAGGTGAACCAACTAGTTTTCGAGGCGGCATGGCATTTCAGCAGGCTCCAATACAGGTTCAAAAGACTGAAGAGTTTGAGCTGTTAAAAAAAGTCATTGAACGGGTTTTTGCCCAGGATGTTCTGGAAAAATTTTATAAGAAGCTGCAAACCCGCGATATCCGGGTACGGCAGTTTGAGAAGGTTTTGGAGCAGGGAGTTTTTGAGGAGATAGACTCCGGTTTGTCTCAATCCGGCAAGACAGCAAAGCAGCTTTTCGGCGCGCTGCCTCTGTCGGATCAGTCGTTGATTCGGGAGCTTTATCTGGAGCGAATCGAACAGGTTGATCCTGGGATCCGCCAAAAGTTCCAGAAGGTTTATCGGTATTACTGACAAGATTTGGGGGGTCGTACTCCCTAAGATTTTTTAGGAGAGAGCAATGGCCAAGGAAAAATTTGATCGCAGCAAGCCGCACGTCAACGTTGGGACGATTGGTCACATCGACCATGGCAAGACCACGCTGACGGCAGCCATCACCAAGGTATTGTCCAAGCACAATCCCAAGATCAAGTTTC
>DASZFK010000318.1:0-2593 GCA_035939855.1 Candidatus Angelobacter sp. | reverse complement strand
CCACCATGCCATTTGCAAGCTCGATGCGTTTCGGTTGCTGGGGATGAAACCCAGGCAGCGGAGGCTTCTTTATCGCCCGCAGATCAGCGGCGGCCAGATCCTGGTCTCCACCCTCGTGGGCAGATCTTGGAGCCGATGTGTCTTTCTTTTCAGCTTGCCCGGCAGCCGGAGCTTTCTGTTGAGGGGACGTTGAAGTTTGCGCCGTTGCGCCAAGCACGAGAGCCATCAGAATCGTGAGAACAGAAAGTTGAGAGGAGGTTTTACGGTGAAGCATTAGCGGCTCTCCTTCTTCTGCGCATCTCCAGCGCCGGGTTTAGGTGCATCGTTCTCTATCATGGCTACCGTGCGATTCTTATCTACAAATGCCTTATTCGCCACGCGCCGGATATCGGCCTTGCTGACCTTGTCAATCTTGTCCACTCTTCGGAACAACTCGCGCCAATCGCCAAATCGTAGCTGGTTTGTACCAAGCTGGATCGCCAGCCCCTGATTGTTGGCCAATCCGCGAATCAGGTTTGCTTTGGCGCGGGTCTTCACCATCTGCAGTTCTTCATCGCTGACATCTTCACTTTTCAGCCGCTCGATTTGCTCATGGATGGCTTTGCCCATTTCCTGCGGAGTGTGTCCCGGCACCGGCACGGCGATGAAGCTGAACAGGCCAGGGTACTTGGTGCCGGGCAGGCCGGAAAAGCCTCCGGCAAAAGCAGCAATTTTCTGGTCACGCACCAAAGCGCGATACATGCGCGAGGTCCGGCCCGATGAAATCAAGTCGGAAATTACGGCATAAACGGCGTCGTCCGGGTCCTTATAGCTCGGACGATGGTAACCCTCGATATAGAAAGGCTGCGATCTGTCGTGCATCACGACAGTGCGTTCTGCAACCTGCTCCGGCTCTGCCGTAATGAGTGGTTGGGGCTTGGGCGAGGAAGGAATCGGTCCAAAATATTTCTCCATGATGGGGAAAACCTGTTCTGGCTTAAGCGCGCCCACCAGGGCTATGACCGTATTCGATGGAACGTAATAGGTGCGGTAAAACTTTGCCGCATCTGTGGCTGAGAGATGGTCGATTTCTGACGGCCACCCCACGCCCGAGTGATGGTACGGATGCGCTGCGTAGGCAGTTGACGTAAACTGCTCGATCAATTTTCCGATTGGATTGCTGTCGGTCCGCAGGCGGCGCTCTTCGTGCACCACGTCACGCTCTTTGTAGAACTCGCGAAGCACCGGCGTTCGGAACCGCGATGATTCCAGATAGGCCCACGTCTCCAGCCGGTTGACAGGCATGGAATAAAAATACTGGGTGCTGTCCATGCCGGTACTGGCATTCATGCCGACTCCGCCTTCGCGGTCTACGATCTCGCCGAAACGGTTCTTGATGACATATTGGTTGGCCTCTTCGACTGCTTTGTCGAAAGCCGCTTTAAGGTCTGCTACTTTTTTGGCGTCGCGACCCAGTTCTTTGCGGTCCTCATGATCATAGGCAGCCCAGGCTTGTTCCACTTTCTCCAGCGCCACCTTTTCTTTCGCGTAATTCGTGGTGCCAATGCGGTCGGTTCCCTTGAACGCCTCGTGCTCGAACATGTGCGCCATCCCGCCCTGGCCTTCTGGGTCCTGCACAGCACCGGCATCTACGATGGTAAAGAAAGAGAACACCGGCGCTTCCGGCCTCTCGCATAAAACAACAGTAAGGCCGTTCTTGAGCACCTTGACGGTCGTCTGTTTTTCAAAAGACGCTATATCCTGGGCCAGAACATTTCCCAGGAAGAAAATGGGAACCAGCAGAAAACACAAAACAGTAAGGTAGCGACGCATTCGGCCTCCAGCACGAGGATGACTCGGCAAGAAAAGGTATTTGTTGACCGCTTGAAACACCAGTTGCTGCCGGCCTGCACCGGCAAAGTTTTGTTGATTTGGAACCAAATATTTTCTCACGCTGAAGCCGCCGGTTGGAAGCAACGGTTTGGATCCCTCAAAAAAAAATGAAACGAATGAGACTCAGCAAGCACTATTCCTAATGAAGGCAAAAAGCAGAGTAAGCGCTGATTGCACCTTCATTTAATACTAAATCAATAGGCAGGAAAGAACATGAGCACTACACCCGCAACTCCGGCCAAGCAGCCCAATCTTTATCAACTTCAAGGCCATGGCCTCCACATTACCTACAGTACCTCTGGTATTGATGGAAAACCCCACTTCACTTATCAGGACGCTCATCAGAGTCTGCAGTTCTCAGGCTCTGAGATTCGGACTGCTTCCACCGAAATTGGCACACTGGTTACGGTGACCATTCGCAGGACGATTGACACAGGTTCAACATCATTCTCACTGATGGTGCCCACAGTCAATTTGGGCAACGCGAATCAGGTCCATATCAAGACTTTTGGCGTTACCACGATCCATAAGTTTTCAGTCGTACCGGCGTTCAACCAAGGACAAACCGAACTCTATACGTTGACCGACCTTTCCGGCACGGCCTCGTTTGTAGTGTTTTAGTCGACGGGCAGCAGCGCCCTCAGCGGCAAAATCCGATGCAGCAACCACTGAGGGCGCTACTGCACTCTTACTCGAAAGAATTCATGGAGCGCAGATCCTC
>DASZFK010000317.1:0-4033 GCA_035939855.1 Candidatus Angelobacter sp. | reverse complement strand
TGGAAGACAGCATGGCAAGGAATTGATTCTTTCAAACAACCATGTCCTGGCCGAAATGAATCAGAATCCCCCTGGTACTCCCATCATTCAACCCGGCGAGCAGGCTTCCTGTCGAGGCAAGATTGCGACCTTGCTTAGATTTGTCGAGCTAAAAATCGCTCCAGAAGAAGGCCTTGTGGATGCCGCAGTCGCTCTTCCCATCGACTCCAACCTGATTTGCAACCAACCGCTTGATGGAGTGTGCCAACCTTCACCCGACTGTCGGGCTATTGGCCTAATTTGGGCAAGTGGTGAGGGCGTGAGCTGGCTAAATCCAATTCAGAATGCTCTTGCGCTACTCGAAGTTAGTTTCCCGCTGGCCGGTTCAGTAGCAGAGGCAACGCTTGGCTTACCTGTTCAAAAAACAGGTGCAGCGTCGGGTCGAACCACAGGCGAGGTTATCTGCCTGGATGCGACAGTTAAGATTCCTTTCGACACTTTTGGACTCGTAATACTTCGTGATCAAATCGGCGTCTCGCCTTTAGCCATACCGGGTGACAGTGGGTCGTTAGCTGTAGAGAACAAACAAATCTGAAGCCACGTAGGAAATCTAAGTGGGTGTTTACCGCCACGGTACACCCAGCATAATCGAGATGAACGCGTAGTTACTTCTTGTTTGAAGGACCTGAAGGCGGAGGAATGATCACGCCGCAAACCTTGCAGTCTGCTCCAGATCCAAAAGTTGCAGTGTTAGGAGGGCACGGATCAAATGAAAACTCAATGTCATTTTCATCAATCCACGGATACATGGCAACCATTCGCCTGAAGGCTGCTTTGGCTTCGTCATGATTGACCTGGTTGGCTTTGAGCGGAGTCAGGTGCATCTCCAAAGTGGCGTCGGACAGGGTGGCGTCGTTGGCAAAGCAAGGGTGGAAGTCATAGCCGATTGCGCTGGACTTTACTCGAACCAGATCCAGATCCACGTTGTTGTACACGAAAGATATACCGGAAGAAAAAGTCTGATAGGCAGTGCATTGCTGGCCGATTTTGCCCAGGCAGACACAAGTCGGATTGATGCCAATGATGGAATCTGGCACCGGCAGCTTGATCGTAAACATGGGGCTTTCCCCTCTTTTGGTAGCACCGGGGGGTGGCGGATAGAACCAGGAAGGCGTTCCGATCGGCGTGGGAAACTGAGTGTTAGGCGTATAGCCTTGGAGGATCAACTCGTACTCCGGTCCGTCTTTTGGAAATCCGATAAACCGGCATTCATTCGAAGTGGTACCCAGCCATGGTACATGAGGAGATTTCTTGTTATCCAGGCCTACCTGGGGAGCCATAACCAACACATGCTGAATATTCTGCATGTCTGGCCCGATCAACTCGTAACCAAAAGGGCCAACAACCCGCACAATCAATGGTTTTTTGCCAGCCGGTTGGCACATTGCTGCCCCGCACTTATCGAAGGCTACAGCCTTCAACGCGGGTGCAGCTAGTACCATCATTCCTGCTTGTTTCAATAGATTGCGACGATTCATCTGCCAGGCTCCTTCAATTTAGAATGCTTTCCCTTTTTTGGTTTAGTTCGTTCTGTAAGGTCCTAACTTTTAAGGCGGCCCCGCTTGATCATGTAGCACTGAATGACGAGAAGGCCGCCCAGTAATATGGGTGTATCGTTTCTGGCTTAGCACGTAATTCCGCGGCTGCGGTTTGGAGTGCGCCTGATACCGTGCTCCCAGACATGAGAAATCTGTAAAAACTGGCCATGAATTCCCGAGTTGTCACTGAATCTACGTTCCAGTGGCTGGCAACTACTTCTCTCGTTCCGGCTTCAAGGAATTCTGTTACGACGCTGTTCCATTGGGACGTTTCGTTTGGCCGGGCCGTTCCACAAGCTGAAAACACCGCCAACTTCATTGAACTCAGGGGCTCCTGGATCGTCCGGTGATCGCCATCACTCGGCTTCGGGTCTATTCCAGCAACATCCAGACTGCCATCGGCCAGGAGCATAACAGCGCCGGCACGGCCAAATGCGGCGTGTCCGGCAAAGTGAAAAATCTCATTTTTAGTGATTTCTCTGCGCACAGCATCCACCTTGGCTGTGCCGCCCGCCAGGACAGTCGAACGGGTGAACTGCCGTCCAACCTCGTTGGCTTCGGAAACTGCCCCAGGGGGTGGTTCGAGTCCTTGCTTCGCATTGCTGGGAGCCGATACGATTAGCGCCCTATCGCTGGCTCGGATGGTCGCAGCACGCGCAGGCTGGTTCGATAACGTCAATGCCGGCACTACGATAATGGAATACCGTTCGCCCAAATAGGCGCCAGAGGAGTCGAGAAGAGCCTCGACGGGAAGGCTGCCGACCAGACCATCAGGTTTAATAATCAGATTTCCCGAAGATGGTAGCCATGCACTCACGGGTTGGATCAGCCATTCGTGCAAGCGATGGGCGTTTTGGCGGAGGTTCGACAAGTCAGAATCTGGTCTTGAACATTCCTCAATGAGTGTCGCCGCAGTCCGTTTGAATTCGGAGAGCGAAATGGGAACAAAAACTGCGCGGAGTTTGTGCTGATCCTGCAACCAGAGCATAAGCCCGTCTGGAGCAAAGGCGTAGGTAAGAATCTTTGCATCAAAAACCTTCGGGGTATGAACTGTGCTCTTCGCGGGATCCGAAATGACTGCCAGCCTTGTGTTGGAGCTATTCACGTCAAAACCTTTGGATGAGGCTGTCCTGAAATGCTCCCATAAATCAAGAGCAGCCTGTTGCTGCCCTGTCCGGAACAATAATTCAGTCATTAGTATGTAGGGGCTTCTGTTTTGTTCCATCCATTTGAGACGTCCTTGCCAGCTCGAGAGAGAGTCGAGACCGATATCCGCCAGATTGATTGCCTGCAACAAATACTTGGTTGCCGTTTGAGGGTCCCCCGTATTTAGCTTCAAATGTCCCAGTGTGGTGTAGTACTGAGACTCGACATAGCGGTTGGAGATGCGCTGAACTTCCGGCAGGAAGCCCAAGAGTTCCTCAAACGCTCTGTTTGTGTGGTCATGTTTTAGCGATTGAACACTTGCCAAATCGATCCTGGCTTCCAAGACTCGCCACTGGACAGAAGAGGTATCCGGAGCGGACGAAAAGAGGCGTGCCGCCTCTGCGAATTGCTCTTCAGCAAGCTCCGGCATACCTAGATGCAAAGCAGCGCCGGCAAGGCGTGACCTCTCTTCGGCTTCAATGATATGGTCGGGGCCGCCGGCAATGAACTGGAGAGCTTCGAAGGCTGCAGCGGACTGTACATTCCAATGACCTAGATTTTCGGCGATGCTATCAAGAAGCATGTAGAAGGAATAGGCCCTCATGGGAGGCAAATTTCCCGTCCAATATTGTTCAAGACCTTCGCGAATCGCCTGCCATGCGCTGGATTCATTTCCGGCATCAGCCTCCAGGCTGGCCAGCAAAACGAGTCCCCGCAGGCGAAAGCCTAGGTAGCCGTGGTCTTTGGAGAGAGCGATAGCTTTCAGAGCCAAATCCTCAGCCCTTCCCAGATCGCGCTTCATGTTGAGACAGATAGCCTGCTCCAGGAGCGCCTGAATTTCCAGCCAGGTGTAGCCGCGCTGCTTTGCCGTCTCGGCTACCTTGGCTGCTGTTTTTGCGCATTGAGCGGCGTGAGATTCAAAATGCAAGGCGTACGCTTCTTCAAATTCAGACGCAGCCTCCCCTGCATCGCTGTGAAGCTTCTGAAACAACTCTCCTGACCGGGTTGCACTCGAGTATGCCTCTTCGGAATGCCCGGCGTTGTTGGCCTTGGAGGCCTCTCCTAAGTTAAGGACAGCTTCGTGGAATCCGGTTTTGCCTGCCGATTGCATCAGATCGGCAAAGAACCGATCAGAGTGCGCAGACTCGAAGTGCTTTGCCAACAGCATTGCGAGTTGATAGCTTGGGTCCCGCTGACTGGGATTAGAAATGTCTGGAAGGATTTTACGTTCTGCTAATTGGATGTATTGCTCAGGATCTGAGGTCGTCTTGTTCTCTACCGCACTCTTGAATTCTGCGAGCGTCAAATGG
>DASZFK010000316.1:0-5134 GCA_035939855.1 Candidatus Angelobacter sp. | reverse complement strand
AACTTGGTAGCTCTGCTGCGTCAGCAACTGTTCGTACATCGCGACTTATGGCCGTGGCTCGATGAGCCTTTCCAGCCACCACCACCGCCCCCCGAGCAGATGCCGTTGGCCCTGACTTAATTGGGACAGCAGAACTTCATTTCATCTTAAAAGAAGGAGGAAATCGGCCTATTCCTCAGCCTTAACTTGGACAGTATTAATGTCACCGCAGATGCGGTCTCCGCTCCCCAGAGGCCAACCTGAAATTTCATGGGGAGATTTTTGTCTTTTTAGCCTTGTATTTTCAACGCCTATCCATCTCGACTCCTGCTAATTTGGACGGCAGTGAAGGAAACGAAAAAATGCGCAGTAACAGCGAGGCTGTAGCCCAAATGTCACTTACTTTAGAAAATGGCCGGGTTTTGCAAAACACCTTACCCCAATGTCATCCTGAACAGAGCGCCGCGAAAAAGCTTTAGCTTGAGAAAATCATGGGCGCGGAGTGAAGGACCCCGAGAATGCGTCAATATTCTACGTCAGATTGAGAGGCACTTCAGCGATGGTCGATTTTTTGCCCGAAAACCAGCTTTGCTCAACCGGAAGATCGAATAAACCGAATCGCATTTCCAGCGTTCCTTGTGAAAAGTAAGTGACATTGGGCTGTAGCCCAATGTCACTACTCTTGTGACCCTAATCCCTAACCAGCAAAGAATAAGAAAGCCAGTCAATGCAGACTGCCCTAGTTCAAGTGAACCATAATGACCGCATGAATCTACTTAAGCCTATGTAAGAAGCTTGGAGTACCGCAAGATGGCCTTACAGCAAATGTCACTTACTTTGCACCAGTCAATGGTGAATCAGAGCCAAACTGGACCGAAAGAGATCGGCACGTGGAGAAAGATACTTGTGCAGACAAAATTGCCATGCCGCAGTTTATGGCGAAACACAAGGTCCCCTTCGGCGAGTACCTCAGGGTAGGCTCTGCACGCTCCCGTCTCTTTGCGCCAGGAGGGTCTCGGGATGACGATTTTTTCTAGTAGCTCAGATATTCGTCATAATGTTGTATACTATTTCCACAATCGACAACTGCTTTAATTAGTCCTGTTGCACAGGTTCCAGCGTTGCAAGTATGTTTAAGCAGGTTCCATCTATTTTGTCCATTTCCTACGATGAATCTCTTCTGAGAGCTCGGCATTGGATTTTAGAAACTGCAGGCTTCAACGTAACTTCGGCATTCGGTCTTGCTCAAGCCACGACTCACGTTCGAAGCGGCGCTTTCGACCTCGTGATCATTGGCCACTCGATTCCCCGCCAGGACAAAAAATCGCTGCTTAAGATGTTGCGCAGCCATCATCATTGTCGTGTGCTTGCGCTGTACAAGGCAGGCGACGAGCCATTTGAGTGTGCTGCTCATTGGCTCGAGGCCGGGGAGGGACCTGAAGCCTTAGTAAGTGCTGTCCGCAAAATTCTCAATATAAGGCCGGCATCGGGCAGCACGCAGCGATTAGTGAAACTGGCCCTGGTATCCAACTTGGGTCGGGCCAATCATGGCGACTATTGGGAATTCCACAAGAGCCAACAGAAGTTGAAACTTTATTAACGCTCCCTCGTTGCTTTTGCCGTAAACTCCGAAGGTTACTGGTATGCTGGGAACCCAACATTAATGAGAGGATCATCATGCTCTTAATCACCTTTCACGGCGGTAAGCCATCCAAGGACATTCCTGATCCGGTCCATAATATCTATGCCTATAAGGATAGTGGCGGCGATCCTGTAGAAACAAACGTCTTGCAGGGAGCCGGCAGTGATTTGAAGGACGCAGAGCTTCGCGGATTGGCCTGGGCCTGTGGTCATCTTTATGCTGCGAACGGGAGCAAGCACGCCAATACCATTCTTCGCTTCAAGGGATCGGGTACCAAATTCGACTTCACCAATGTTTTTGCCTCGCGCGAAGGCAGTTCAAGCCAAAGCGGGATCGATTCCATCTTTCATCCTTACGCGCTGGTTTTCAGCAATGCGCAATATTGCTACGTAGCCAGCCAAGACACGGATGTCGTGAGTCGGTTAGTGGTCAGTGACAGCACTGGAAAAACGGGGAGCGCGGCTCCTATTCCATCGGGGCTGCCGTCTGGCGGCACGTTCTTTTCGGGCACATTTGTGGCTTGTTCCCAAAAACAGCTACCCGGCTTGACAGCGACAACGCCGGTCGCGACTCCTCAGGGCCTGGCCGTCGATATAGAAAATGGCAAGGTGCAACACTCGGTGCGAGATGTGCTTTTAGCTGGAGCGCTGCTTTATGTTTGCGATGAAGCAGCAGGGGTGGTCAAAGTCTATGATGTAAACGGAAACTGCAATCAAGTGAGCAACAACGTTCCCAGTCCAGCGCACCTGCTGCTCAATAACAACCAGCTCTACGTGAGTGGCGGCGACACAGTAATGAGCGCGACTCTAAGCTCTTCCCCAATCAAGTTTGCGCCCGTAGCGGGGGTAGACGGTAAAGACGCCTCTGGCATGGCATTCAACGCAAAAGGCGATAAGTTCTTTGTCGCTGATCGGAAGAAGAATGAAGTTCACAGCTACGATGTAAGCAGCACAGGAACTTTCAGCAATAAGAAAAAGATCATCGATAATATGCCTGACAATCCGGAGTTTATCTATTATTTAGCCGGTTAATTAGTTGGGCATTGAACGATACACGGATTCCGACAGCCTCGCTCCGCTCTTCCTCATTGCGATGTCATCGTTTTGCTTCTATTCTTCGGTGCAATGGAATCTCTGTTACAAGTTTCCGGATTAAGCTTGGACTACGCCGCGACGCGTGGGGAACACATTTCTGCACTCCGCAACATCGATCTGGAAATTCGCGCGGGGGAGACGGTTGGCATTCTAGGAGAATCCGGCTCAGGAAAAAGTTCCTTGGCCTTAAGCCTCTTGCGGCTCTTACCCGGCAATGCCCGTATCACCTCAGGGGAAATCCAGTTTAAACAGCGCAATCTACTTCTTCTGGACCCAGAAGAACTACGCAAGATTCGGGGCGGGGAGGTAGCGCTCATCGTTCAAGAACCTGCACTGGCTTTGAATCCTGTACTGCCGGTGGGCACACAGATTGGCGATGTGTTGCGGGCCCATCGCCGAGTGCGCAAGGGGCAGGCCAGAGATGAGGTTTATGCCATGCTGTGCGAGGTGGGGTTTCCTGAACCGGAGCGCATTGCGCGAGCATTCCCCCACCAGCTCAGTGGAGGCCAGCAACAGAGGGTTGCGATTGCCCAGGCGTTGATTTGCAGGCCCAGGCTTCTCATCGCTGACGAACCGCTAAGCTCGCTCGATACTGTGACTCAGGCGGAGATGCTGGAGCTTTTGGGACGGCTCAAGAAGGAACTCGATCTGGCCATGCTGTTTATCACCCATGATGCAGGCCTTTTGGGATCGCTTGCGACCAGGATTATGGTGCTTCGTCGTGGACTCATCGTGGCCAGTGGAACGCGAGCCGAGTTGGCCCATATTCCTGATCCTTATGTGCAGGCGATTGCCTCGCCCGCCCAAGTCTTGTCATCGGCAGTTGCCCGCGCGGCGAACGACGAGAGGCCTCTGTTGCAGATCCACAATTTGAGCAAGCACTATGAACAGCGGAAAATATTTTCTCGAAAGAAATTCACCGTTTGCGCATTGCAGGATGTTGACTTTTCTCTGTTCGCTGGCGTCACCGTTGCCCTGGTAGGCAGGTCCGGTTCGGGAAAAACCACTTTAGCCAGATGCATTGCCGGATTCGAAACACCCGACTCGGGCGAGGTGATGCTGCAAGGCGTTAGCGCACAAAGCCTCAAAGGGCGACGCCGACAGCAAATTCAGTTGCTATTTCAAGACACCGCGACATCCTTCAACCCACGTTTCACCGCCGAGCAGATCATCTCTGAACCCCTCGATCTGCTGGAAGTCGGCAGCAGGGAAGAGCGCCGGGAAAAGGTGATCCAAGGAATGCAAGAAGTAGGGCTGGATGTCGAGGCCAAGAGCCGTCCAGCGGCAGAATTCAGCGGCGGACAAAGGCAGCGGCTGGCGCTTGCGCGTGCCTTGGTAGTCCAGCCCAAATTGCTGATTCTGGATGAGGCCTTATCCGGACTCGATGTTCCGTTGCAGTCCGGCATGATCTCCCTGCTGCTGGAGCTTCAACGAAAACACAACCTCGCCTATCTTTATATCTCGCACGATCTCAACTTCGTATCACTGTTCGCCCAGCAGATCGTAGTAATGGATCAGGGCAGAATCGTAGAACAGACGGTCCCCGACCGAATCCACGAAAGCACCAAAACAGAAACCTTGGCCCTGCTGGAAGCTAGCCAAAGGGTTCATCTGCCACTATGAAGCGCGCAGCACAAACAAAAAGACCTCTTAGCCACGAATTCACACGAATGGACACGAATCTGCCCACACGGTAATTGGGCCGTTCCCCGTACTTGCTTTTGGTCGAAGATTTTCAACTTGACAGGCCGCTATGAATCCGGCAATATGGTAAGCGAATAAAAAACGAATCTATTTTTAAGGACCCAACAATGTGCAAACAACCTCTCGGCATCCAGGCAGAAGTAGAGGCTGGCAAACCCCCAAGACGGGCCTGGAAAGCTCCTGGTAACGGAACACAGGCTACCCGGAAGCTCAATAAAGACGCGGGTTGTAACACAGTAACGGATTCCCACGCATTGTTTGAAATGGGGTCAATCTGATTTTAATTCGCGTGCATTCGTGTTAATTCGTGGCTAAAAGGGTTTGATCATTTAGCCATGCCGACGATGATGCTTACCTTTAGCTCAAATCGCTTGCGGGCTGAATGCCGAATGCTGAATGCTAAGCGCTGATTGATACACTAGCCTGCAAACTCCATGACTAGATATCTCATCCGGCGACTGGGCTATGCGCTGCTCCTGGTGTGGGGAGTTTCCACGCTGTTGTTTATCCTTCTGCAGTTGGCTCCCGGAGAGTTTTTCAGCGACATCCGATTGAATCCCCAGATCTCCGCTGAGACCATCGCTGGGTTGCGGGCTCAGTATGGTCTCGACCAGCCCTTGCCCGCACGTTATCTTCACTGGTTAGGCTCGATTGTCAGAGGGGAGTTTGGGTATTCGTTCGCCTATAACCTTCCGGTATCGAAGTTACTCGCGCC
>DASZFK010000315.1:0-10614 GCA_035939855.1 Candidatus Angelobacter sp. | reverse complement strand
TCGGCTTTCACGATGGTCTTTCCGGCCCTGTTGTCCATGCCCTGAATGCGTCCACGGCGCGAGTTCAAGTCGCCCATAATGCTGCCGGCAAATTCGTCGGGTATGGTAATTTCCACGTGCATGATCGGCTCCAGCAACGTGGGCTTGGCTTGTTCCATGGCTTTCTTGAAGGCAATGCGTCCGGCAGTCTTGAACGAGAGTTCGTTGGAATCTACATCATGGTAGCTGCCGTCGTAGAGGATCACCCTGAAATCGACCACCGGATATCCCGCTAAAAAGCCGCGGGCTGCAGCCTCGACAATTCCCTTTTCCACCGCCGGAATGTAATTTTTGGGAATGGCCCCCCCAAAGATGTCATTTACAAACTCAAAATTCTTGCCGCGCTCCATTGGCTCCATCTTGATCTTGCAATCGCCATATTGGCCATGGCCGCCGCTTTGTTTCTTGTGTCGCCCTTGCACATCGGCTTTGCCGCGAATGGTCTCCCGGTAGGGAACTTTGGGGGCCTTCAAGTTGACTTCGGTGTGATAGCGCCGCTTCAGCTTGGAAACGATAACTTCGATGTGTTGCTGGCCGGTTCCGGCAATCAGGAATTCTTTGGTTTGCTCGTCGCGGAAGAAGCGGACCATGTAGTCCTCTTCCATCAGCTTGTGCAGGCCGTTGGAGAGCTTGTCTTCATCGTTTCGGGTCTTAGGCTCGATTGCGAACGTGATGGCTGGTTCCGGCAGCTTCACGGCCGGGTATTGAATCGGGCTGGCTTTCTCGCCCAGCGTATCGCCGGTGAGAGTCTCCTTCAGCTTCGCGACTGCGCCGATGTCGCCGGCATGTAATTCGGGAATGGGCGACAGGTTCTTGCCCTGTGGAATCGAGAGATGCGAGAGTTTTTCCTGGCTGCTCTTGGTGAAGTTCTGGAGCGCAGCATCGTTTTTCACGACGCCGGAAAATACCTTGAAATAGGTGATGCGCCCCGCAAAGGGATCATTCGCGGTCTTAAAGACATAAGCGGAGACTGGCTCGGAATCCTTGACCTTCCTTTCCGCGGGCTGGCCGTTGCCGGAAACCCCAGGCGCGGCAGGAACCGGCTTGTGCTCGGCCGCGCTGGGACAATAATCGACAATGAAATCCAGCAGATGGTCGCTGCCAATGTTGCCCAGGCCAGAAGCAAACACCACGGGGAAGATCTTATCGTCGCGAATCGCCTCATGCAGCGCCGGGACGAGGTGTTCTTCGCTGATCGTGCCGCTGTCGAAAAACTCCTGCATCAGCTCGTCCTTGCCTTCGGCGATGATTTCCACCAGTTGCTCATGGGCCGTCTTGGCAGCCGCTTCCACTTCGGAGGGGATCGGACCTTCTTTTCCTTTGCCATTGCCGCCCATTTCGTAGGTGTAAGCCTTCATGGTGACCAGGTCGATCACGCCTTTGAGGTTCTTTTCACTGCCAATGGGAATCTGTACCGGCACAACCTGGCGGCCGAAAGCATTGCGCAGGCTCTCCAGGGTGGTCTCGTAGTTGGCGCGCTCGCGGTCCATGCGGCTGACCACGATCACGCGCGGCAGCTCCACCTCTTCCGCGTATTGCCAGACTTTTTCGGTCACGACTTCCACGCCGGAAACACCATCCACCACCACGATTGCGGCCTCGGCAGCCCCCATGGCGACCCGCGCTTCATGCGCGAACAGAGTGAAGCCGGGCGTATCGAGCAAAGTGATCTTGGTATTGCGCCACTCCAGGGAGGCGATGCCGGTGGACACCGTCATCTGCCGGGAGATTTCTTCTTCGTCGTAGTCGGTGACGGTGGAACCATCGTCCACCAGGCCCAGCTTGGGAGTGGCTCCTCCGGTGAATAGCAACGAAGAAACCAGCGATGTTTTTCCGGAATGAGAGTGGCCGATTACGACCAGGTTGCGAATGTCTTTGCCTTCATAAACTTTCAAGGGGCGCCTCCTTCAAAATCGGAGCCTGGGACTGACAGAAGAATTAGTCCGAAGTTCTAATTGGGCAGCTAATTTTTGGTCAAGAGGGTCCGGGGCTCCGTTGGGACGTATGTTAAGAACCGATTAAATAATTATTATCACGCTAGCGGGGCGGTTTGGGAAGAGCGGCAGAATTGGGTAATTGGGTGAGTTGGTAAGTGGGTAATTGACCTTCAATAGTATGTCAGGATGCGTGTGTCTTCCTGGACCGGGACCATGAGACCGCTCTCCATATCCAACACTGAGACCAGCCTTTTGGTCCAGTTTCCGTATTTGTCGCGTTCGTAGGTGAAGGTGAGCCGCTCAACCAATTTTCCGTTGACATCGCGAGTTTCCACGTCGTCAGGATCGCGGCCTATCTCTCGGCCCTTATGATGACGAACCTGCTCCAGGAATGTGCCATCGTCATCAGTGGTGTAGTAAACAGTGTATTCGCCTGGAAAGGCAAACGCGCCGACGTTTGTGCAGTGGCATTTAGGGTCCTGCCAATGAGATGTCAGATGGGCTTTGTTGAAAACAAAGTCGGAAACCAAGACGCCTTCGGAATTGAAACGGCTGCTCTCGATCACCTCTCCGTTCTCGTCATAGTGTTCCACAGAGTGGAAGGACCATTTCTCCCGCGCGCCCCATATTTCGAGGTCTTTGGTAAATTTGTCCTTCTTTTCTATGGAGTGGAAGGTCAATTGGCCGGCTTCGTCAAAATGCTTGCTGTCAATCTCATTGCCTTCCCGGCCATAGGCCATCACAATCCGGTACCAGAGTTTGTCATCTACAAAAACCCTTTCCTCTGTGTCGCCGAACGGTCCCGTATCGCGTTCGATATGGCGGACGCTCGTCTTATCGCCGTCGTTCACAACAACCTCTGTTTCCCGTCCGGACTTGTCATGTTTTGGGCGAACCAGGTTGACAGGCTTACCAAGGTCATCGAGAGAACCGGATTCGAGCCTTTCACCAGTTGGGCCAAAAACCATCCACGCAAACGAGGCGTTGATTGGATATCTCTCGCTCTTGCGAGGGTCTTTATTCAGCGGTCTGGATTCAAGTAGCTGAGTGTGGATCGGACCTTCAAAGGGTGTTGGCCAGCGGTGGCCATTCTGTCCGCTCACAACAGGACTGGTGGCGAGAAGAAGAGCGAATGGTATGGATACTCGCTTGGAAAGGCGGATTCTCATGTCGATCACCCTCAAGAGACACTTCGGCTCATTGTAGGAACGGGCTAAGAACGAGAATCTTGCGGTTTCAAATCGCCAAAAGATTGAGGCAGACGAAAGCGCCCTTCTTAGGCCAGCAATTCCTGCGCCTGCGCGAACCTCTTCGCCTGAATTTCAATAAAAACGTTGATCAGCGAAACCGCTGCCGGCGTAACGGCGGGAATGCGCTCCGATAAAAACCACTCAAGAAACGTGTATTCCACCTCCGCAAATCCGGCTGCAACGAAATGTGAAGTGCCTCTTTTATCAGGGGAGTGACTGGCAAAATCTCAAGGGCAGCAGTTATCCTCACTTTTTTATCCGCTTAATTTCCTAAAAAGGCCGTAGTTATGTTGCTTGCTATGGCTCAGAGATCGCTATTTTACTTTTATTATCAATGGTTTACATTAGAACCTTAAGGGCAACTTCTCCTTGTCTTTTGGGTTCTAATTGAGTACTAATTGAGTATGGTCATCCACTTGACATGCCCATGAAGGGTGTATATTGTACGTAACCATAACATTTGATCGCTTCTTCTTATGAGGCGAATTTGGAGAAAGGAAGAATTTATGAGACTCAATTTTGAATTCTCTGCAAATCGGATCAATGACCTCAAGCAATTGCAGCAGGCTACGCAAGCCGATAATATGAAAGATCTGGTCAACAATGCATTCACTCTGCTGGAATGGGCTGTCAAAGAGACGCAAGATGGCAACGAAATCGCCGCTGTCAATGAGCGAGAGGAAACGTATCGGGTGCTGATCCTCCCGTTGCTGCAAAATGTCGCTCGGCAACGGCAACAACCGCGGAAGCAGGAGGTAGTAGCCTAATTGGAGCTGACTTCTTCATGCTCAAGGAAAATCCCATAGTTGAGCCAGTTAAAGACTGGGCAACAATCCGTAAAGACAGGGTTCTGACTTTTTTGCTTTGGTCCTATGTCGCTCTCTTGGCGGCCACAGTCCTCATCTTACTATTGCAAGGGTTCAAACTTTGGGGATTCTCTCTGGAATCATCCCTACTGTATTGGCTCGGCGGTGCAACGATCGGTCAGGGCGGGGGACTACTGACTATAGCAATTACAGCCACTTTTAAAGACCGAACTTCAAGCGGATAGAGGATCTTTAGGCGGACCTTCAGGCGGATGTTTAGCTTGGTCAGCCTGGTCCGTTTCATCTATCCCCGGTTTCACCTCCACTCTACGAAATCCTTTTAGACTCTTCTTGGGACCCATCTTGTAGTAAGGTTTGTTTTCGTCAGACATGTACCCACAGTATAGACGGCCTTCTGCCCAAAAAGTTCCTAAAACACAAAAACTTTCTGTTCTTTCTTATTTGGAGACCTCACTATTGGGGCCTTTGGGAGAGATAGGTCTTTCTCGGCGATGGGCCATTAGCATTCTTAACCTTTCTCCTAGATGCACTGATTGTCCCGCATAGCATTCCCATTTTAGAACTTGTTTGCCAATTATGATTTGTTTCAAGGCAACCAAACCTAAACAGGGCGAACGTCCTAACCCATGCCCTGTTGCGCCTGCACGAACCTTTTTGCCTGAATTTCGATAAAAACATTGATCAGCGAAACTGCCGCCGGGGTAACTCCTGGAATGCGCGAAGCTTGGCCTATAGTGCTGGGACGGATTCGTTGTAGTTTTTCGTTCATCTCGCGGGAGAGACCGCTGACCTTGGAATAATCAAACCAAGGCGGGATTACTCGCTGCTCTGACTTTTTCAGGCGGTCGATGGATTTCTTTTGCTGGTCCAGGTATCCGGCGTATTTGATCTCCGTCTCCACGGTCTTCATCTCATTGCGAGAGGCGGAAGAAAGTCGCGGGCCGGCCGTATCGCCCGCAATTGCCGCGATCTCGGCAAAGAACTCGGGATAACTCTCGGCCACGACTGGAGCAAAATCTTCGATCACGATCTCAGGACGCCGCAGCAATTGCGCCATCGAAGAACCCACCGCACTTTCCAGATTGACCTCAGGGACGCATGATCCATCGCTCAAGTCTTTCGCGTTCGCGATGCGCTCCTGGCGAGCTCGGCTGATCTTTTCCAACAGTTCAGCCGATACTTTCGTTTTTGCCAGCACCTCCGACAGCTTTTGCGCCCGGTCCTTTTTGGCCATGAATCGGGCCCACTCTACATCGTCGATCAAACCAATGCGCCGGCCATGAGGAGTCAGGCGGCGGTCGGCATTGTCGATGCGCAGGTGCAGGCGGAACTCGGCGCGCGAGGTGAACATGCGATAAGGCTCATTTGTGCCTTTGCTGATCAGGTCGTCAATCAGGATACCGGTATAGGCTTCAGTGCGATCGAGCACCAGGGGCGACTCTCCTTTAGTCTTGAGCGCGGCGTTGATCCCCGCCATGATGCCTTGACATGCCGCCTCTTCGTAACCGGACGTGCCGTTGATTTGCCCAGCGAGGAACAGCCGTTCGATTTTCTTGGTCTCCAATGTACGTTGAAGCTCCGTGGGATCAATGGAGTCGTATTCGATGGCATAGCCGGGGCGCAGCATGTCAGCCGTTTCCAGGCCGGGGATGGATTTTATGATCGCCAGTTGCACATCAATGGGCATGGAGGTGCTCATGCCGTTGACGTAGATTTCGTGCGTGTTCAGCCCCTCGGGTTCCAGAAACAACTGGTGCGTGGTCTTGTCCGGAAACTTGACGATCTTATCTTCGATGCTCGGGCAATAACGCGGTCCTATGCTCTGAATTTGACCTGAGTACATGGGCGAACGCTGGACATTTTCCCGGATAATGCGGTGCGTCTCGGGGGTGGTGAATGCGATGTGGCAAGGCACCTGCCGTTGCGTGATCTTCCGCGTTCGAAAGCTGAAGGGCGTAGGATCCTCATCCCCTGGTTGCAGCTCAAACTTCGACCAATCAATGCTGCGGCCATCCAACCGGGGAGGAGTTCCGGTCTTGAGCCGGCAGCCGCGCAGACCAAGCAGCTTGAGCGATTCACCCAGAAGTTGAGATGGAGGCTCGCCGCTGCGTCCGGCGGGATAAGTTTGTTCTCCGCAATGAATCAACCCGTTCAGGAATGTGCCGGTGGTTATGACTACGGCCTGGGCTCTGACACAACGGCCATCGCGAAGTTTGATGCCCCGGGCTATCTTCATCGAAGCTGAGGAATCTTGCACGGCAGCTCCATGAACTTCTTCTACCAGCAGCTCCGCTACTTCCGCTTGCTTGATGTGGAGATTCGGTTGGCTTTCCAATACCTCGCGCATCTTTACCCGGTATTGTTGCTTATCGCATTGAGCGCGAGGGGACCACACAGCCGGACCGCGCGACGTATTCAAGAGACGAAACTGGATGCCGACGGCGTCGGTGACCTCTCCCATGATTCCACCCAGTGCGTCGACCTCGCGGACCAGGTGGCCTTTGGCAATTCCTCCCACTGCCGGATTGCAGGACATCTGCGCAATGAGGTCGGCATTCAGGGTAAACAATGCTGTCTTAAGCCCCATGCGAGCTGAGGCCATGGCCGCTTCACACCCAGCATGGCCGGCCCCAACTACAACTACGTCATATTGTTCGGTCAACTTAGACATCGCTAATCATCTTATTTTACAGGTTTTACAGGCAGCAAGAACCACGACTACTCCTGAGAAGGGTGTAATTAAAAGTGCGAGTCAATCGGCCGTTCATGCTTGATGGCAATGCGGTAGAGGTTTCGACGGTTGTGGAAGTGCCGTTTTAAGGAAGAGGGGGACTAGCGCACTGCCACCTCAATGTTGTTGACGCTTTCGCGGCTTGCCCCCGCGATTGCATTCTTGAGGAATTGGGAAGCTGCGGCCAGCGACTGGCGTCCCTCAGGAACGAAACGATAAAACAATTGCCAAACATGGGGGACCGCAGGCCAAACCGTGAACTCAACCGGGACACCCACCGCGCGAGCGCGCTCTGCCAGCCGGGTTGAATCGTCGAGCAAGGTCTCATCGGCTCCGGCATGGATCAATAGCGGCGGCAAGCCACTAAGATCGGCATACAGTGGCGAGGCCAAAGGATCATGAGGATCGCCACCGGTCGCCAGGTATAAATCTCTTGCGAATTGCAAACCATTGCCAAAGAACATGGCGCAACGCTTGTCATTGGTCACGCGTGAATTCCCGGTACCGACGAGGTCTGTGAGGGGAGAGAACAGGAGCGCCGCGATGGGCAAGGCATCGCCTTCCGCACGAAGCTTCAACATGGTTGCCAATGCCAGCCCACCACCGGCAGAATCGCCACCGATCACCATAGGAGTGGATGCGCCTGCTTCTTTGCGAAGAGCGCGGTAGACAGCCACTGCATCCTCAATTGCGGCTGGAAACGGATGCTCAGGGGACAGGCGATAGTCCGGGGCGTAAACGTGGAATCCCTGTTGAGCAAAAAACGTCGTGTAGGCCCGATGCGAGGCGGCCGAGCAGGCAAAGTAACCGCCTCCATGCAGGTAAAGCAACAACCCGGCAGAGGTTCCAGATTCCGCCTTGACCCATTCTCCCGGAACACCTCCCAGGCCGGCGGGTGTGACCTGAATGCCGTTTGGGACTTTGAAGGCAGCGCCGCCGCCCATCACTGCGCGGGCTTGCACAGCATTCTGGCACCGCGCCAGCCGCCGCTTGAAGGTATGTCGAAGAATGAAACTCATAAAGTGGGCTTGCCAACTCGCCATAGTAGGTCCTCGGATAAAAATTAGAAATTACTAACTGCTGCCCAGCAAAGTCCAGTCTGCTAATAAAGCCTTGCGGCTTTTGGCCGATAAATCCGGTGTGATTTGTATCACAGACGGGTTGCTCTTCTGAATGCCAAAGTAAGAGTGTGACAACGAAGGGAGTTGCTTGCCAACCTTGGCGTTAGTGAACGTGCCTCATCGAACCAGCAAGATTAAGTAACTCCTTACAGCTCACAGTGTTGGAGTCTAGTTCGGCATCTCCGAGAGAAATCCAGAATATTGAATCAACAGGGCTTTCGTGGATCTTGATAGTTACTAAAGTCACATTCAAATATTGTACGAAGGGACATGTTTTTTAGTTTGCTTCTTGAAGGGATTGGAGTAGATTTGTCGTTACCTACACCAAAACCCCCATTTTGGGAATGGGTTGAGACCCCACTCAACCGGCAATTTTGTTTTTTGGATGCCCTGTTCTTCTGTCGCGGGGATAAGTTTTGTACAGCCCTGCGATTGCGAGAAAGCTTATTCATTGAGTTTCGAGTTTTATTTTTAGGGAAAGGAAACTAAACCGGTGCAGGTGGAAAATATCCTGAAAATAACGCTGGTGCTTGCGGTGGGGGTGCTGCTGCTGGATTCTGTCCTTGTACTGTTCATCCTGCGTCGTCGTCTCGGTCGCCGGCTTTATTACGACAATAAAGATGAGGCCCGCCGTCAATTGGAAGGCAGAGTGGCGGATTTCATCGCTGGACATATCAGTATCGAACGCCTGCTCTCGCTACTGAAAAAACGGAGGGGGCAGGCCAGCCGCGATGCCATTCGGGACCTCCTGCTTCAACATCTCACATCCGAAAATCGCAAAGCCATAACCGACGTCCTCTACAGGTTGGGTTATGTAGATGCATGGGCAAGCGAAGCCTTTGGCGCAAGACGGGCCAGGCAACTCATCCGCCATATTGTGGATGGAAGCACCCTGTTGGCTTTCGGGAAGCGCCGTTTTGCCGGCATTCGTCGTCTTCGATTGTTTTGTGTGCGACGGGCGCGCGCCGTGGCTCAACTGGGTCAGTTAGACGCAAAGTTTGCGCAGGCTTTCATGCAGGAGGCCATCAACGATCCGTCAGCTTATGTTGCCCGCGCCAATGTTGCGGCCATGGGCCATAACCGCGATTCTCTTGAGATCTCAGTTTTGCTGAGCCTGCTACGTCAGGCCGTGGGCGGGGACAGCGAACTCAATGTCGCTTCCGTCAAGGTGGCGCTTGTGCGCTATCCTGTCGCTCAACTGCAAGAGTTCGTATCTTTCCTCAACGATGAAAACCCGCGTTTCCGGTTCGTACTGGTAGATAGCATCCGGGAGATTTGCGATAACACCAAAAACGTCCTCACGGCAACCGATTTTCCAGAAGATCTTTGCAAGTGGTTTCTGGAAAAAGGCGCGCGCGACGAAGAGGTTGACGTGCGGGCGCGCAGCGCCAGGGTCATCCGGCACTTTCACGACGATGGCGCAGTCGGCGCTCTGCGGTTGCTAATGCACGATGCTGATGAGTTTGTGCGCCTCCATGCGGTGCGGGCTTGTGCTGATCCTTATTATTCCGGATTAACGAGTGACCTGGCCAGGAGGCTCATCGATTCTAGGTGGCGTGTCCGCGAGGCTGCAGTCAAGACACTCGCGACGTTTGGCCAAGCCGGAAGACGCGAGCTAGCGCGTTTCTTTCTGGATACGAAAGACCGCTATGCCTGTGAGCAGATTGCCGACGAGATGCAACGTTCGGGAATCATCGTCGATATGCTTCCCGGACTAGGCAGCCAAAATGGCGAGTTCGCCCAGTCGCATGACGTGTGTGCCAAGATGGTCTCCATGGGAAAAACTTCTCTTCTTACCGACGTTCTTTATCGCGAGACCCGCATGAATCGATGGGGGGGAGCGCATTCCGACACACTGGCCGGCTATGATGCGCTTAAAGCCAGAGAAAACCTTCTCGATATCCTGCTTGCTTATCCCACAGAGCAGTTGCAAGATGCAGTGCAGTTATTGGCTCGCCGCCAGGAAGATCAATTGAGTTTCAAAGCCCGGCATGTATTGCAATCTGGCGCAGCCAAGGGCGCGGCAGCCTCAAGGGGCACTGTCCATGCATGAGACCTTGGTCCGCATTGTTTACTATGCCGACATCGTTTTCATTGTGTACTTCATTGCGGCCAACACTGGGTACACCGTTCTGATGCTTTTGTCGTTGTATTCAGTCTCTCTGCATGCCAAGTATGCGGCCCGCAAGCCCTATCTCGACCTGGCAG
This sequence comes from Candidatus Angelobacter sp., assembly GCA_035939855.1. Lineage (GTDB taxonomy): Bacteria > Acidobacteriota > Terriglobia > Terriglobales > Acidobacteriaceae > Angelobacter. The sequence continues at coordinate 501 of DASZFK010000315.1, read as the reverse complement.
ATTCACCTGTGACTCCGCCGGTGGCAATTCTCATAGCCGCTTACAACGAGCAGGAAACCATCGTGCAGACGGTACTGTCGATGATGGAACTGAATTACCAGGAAAAAGAGGTCATCGTCGTAGACGACGGCTCTACCGATGGGACCCTTGACCGCCTGATTGAGCGTTTTCGGCTGAAGCGCATGGATTTGATCTTCCGCGAGCGGCTGAAGACCGGCCAGCCTCTGGCTTTCTACCATAACCCAACATTTCCGGAACTCTTCATCATAAGCGTGAAACATGGCGGTAAAGCCCTTGCTTTGAATGCTGGAATCAATCTCGCCCGCAGCCCCTACTTTTGCACTGTAGATGCCGACTGCGTCATCGAAAAAGACGCTCTTTTACGCCTGATGGCGCCCATACTTCATGCCAGGGAAAACGTGGTAGTGAGCGGTGGGATCGTGCGCATTGCCAATGGATGCACCTTGCGAAGCGGGCGGCTGGAGAAAATAGGACTTCCGT
>DASZFK010000314.1:0-2877 GCA_035939855.1 Candidatus Angelobacter sp. | reverse complement strand
ATTCGCATGCGATGGCATTTGCGATTTCCTCCTGTACGGCAAAGATATCTTCCATTCGGCGATCATAGTGTTCAGCCCAGATGTTCCATCCCAGCGCTGCATCAATCAGCTTGACGGTAACTCGCAAACGATCACGGTTATGGCGCACGGTTCCGATCAGGATGGCGCTGACCTTAAGCTGGCGTGCGATTTCTTGAAACTCTGCTGCCGCCCGCCGATAGCGAAACGAGGAATTGCGGGAAACCACGCGCAGGCCTTCAACCTTGGCCAAGGCTCCCATCAACTCTTCGGTCAGGCCGTCGCTGAAATATTCATTCTCAGGATCGCGGCTCAGGTTGATGAAGGGTAGGACCGCCAGCGAGAGCTGCGATACAGGTGGAGAGGAGACTGCGGGTGTTTCGGCCCCGCAGGAGGGATCCGACATCAGTCTTTCTATGGCGTTTACCAGTACAGTCGCATCCTGGATTCGATCAGCCGGCTTTACTTCAAGACAGCTCAAGATCAATGATTCCAGGTAGCTTCCAACTTCTCTTGCGTAGATTCGCGGGGAAACCGGTGGGTTCTTCGTTCGTTCAATCAAGCCAGTAAAAGGACTCTTTTCTGAAAATGGCTTTCTGCCCGCCAGCATCTCGTACATGATGAGGCCCAGCGCGTAGATGTCTGTGGCCGGCGACACATTGTTGCCCTCGGCCTGTTCGGGCGCCATATACAAGGTTGTGCCTACCATTTGTCCGTGGTTCGTGAGTGCCTTGGAATAGGCGTTTTCTGCTCCGCCCTGGTCTGATGCTCGAGCCACGCCGAAGTCGGTGACGACTGCCCTCGGTACGCTATCTAATGCATCGGGTGACAAGATTACATTTGAAGGCTTCAAGTCCCTATGGATAACTCCTACGGCATGGGAAGCAGCCAAAGCTTTTGCGATCTGGCAAATGATGGGGAGCGCTTCGGTTACCGTCATTCGTCCTTGGCGGTTGAGTTTGTTCCTCAACGTTTCCCCCTCAAGGAACTCCATCGTCAGGAAGAAAACCTCTTTTCCTGACTCCCCGCACACACACTGTTCCAGATCGAAGACCCGGCAAACGTTGGGATGTGTGATGCGGCGCGCGCATGCGACCTCTTGCTTGAAACGCGCAATCGTTTGTTCGGACAACATATCCGGACGCACCAGTTTCAATGCAATATTTTGATAAAGGCTAAGGTCCACCGCCTCGTAGACCTCACCCATGCCTCCATGGGCAATAAACCTGACGATTTGAAACCTGTCAGCCACCAGTTGGCCACGGGAGAAACCAGGTGCTTGTGGGGTGCATAGAGCGCTGCTGGGAGATGAATAAGAAGATTCCAGAAAAGCGCCGGCTCGATCGGAGCTGTCCAATAAGCTTTTGACTTCCAGGTAAATCTCAGGATCGTTCCCGCAGGTTTCGCTCAAATACGATGCTCTGGTATCGGCTGGAAGATCGAGGGCTGTGTCGAGAATTTCCTTTACTTTGGCCCATTGTGAAGCATTCACTTGCTAATCTCCCGATAAAGCCAGGCGCGTGCCGATCTCCATTCACGCCGAACCGTACGCACCGAGATTCCCAAGGCGTGCGATATTTCTTCCTCTGTCAATCCGGCAAAAAACCGGAGCTCCACAATGTGGCATTGCTGCTGGTCAAATTTCTCGAGGCGCAGGAGCGCATTGTCGAGCATGATCAACTGGGTATAGTACTGCTCCTGGACCATCGGATCACGCACCAGGCATATATTTACGATCGCCTCCAAAGAAAGTTTTTCACCCATTCCTCCACGTTTCTCGGCGTAGTGTGCGCGTGCATGGTCGATCAAGACCCGCCGCATGAAATAGGCTGCAACTCCAAAGAAGTGGACCCGGTTCTGCCAGTTAGTATCGCGCTGTTCACGCAACTTGACATAAACCTCATGTACCAGGGCGGTGGCTTCAAGACTATGGTCGGTTCGTTCCCGGCTCAGATATTTGTGCGCCATCTTCCGCAATTCGGAATACACCAAGGGTATCAGCCGGTCAACGGCCTCGCGAGAACCTCCATTCAACGCGAACAATAACTGAGTGATTTCCCCTGACGCGGGAGACATCTCGGCTAAAATCTCCTGGGCTTGGATGAATTGGATTTTACAGGAACTCTGGAGCGTTTTAAATTTGAAAATCCAAGATTGGCGGTTTCTAATCTTTGAAGCTGAACTCTTAATAATCAACGCGGTCCTACTAGCAGCACGGACGGAATTCCTGGGTCATAAAGTCGCAGAAAAAAGTGGCCGATGCCCGCCAGTCCGAGCATCAGGTCAGGCGTCTCACCGGCATTTGTGACTCCGCATGGCCATGGTTTCTTTTCAACAGAATATTTCTGAATTGCCTCGAATGCCATCTCGCGCACAACGTTCATGCCGGCTTCATCCCCAAGGACATCGCCCGCCCAAAGCAGCAGTTCGGCATTGCCGCAATGCCCGTGGCAAAGTGAATAATTACCTTGACTATTGGAGAGTCCGAAATGTATGGCCCTTGTGGTGGTGCGCACCGCTATCTCTGCTTCAGTTCGGCAGTTGTGGTCTTTTAGAAGTTGAAAGGCCCGTATTCGGGACAATCCGATGCCCGGCGCTCCATGGCACCAACCTGCTACATAGCCTGGTTTTCCGCTGTCGGAAATCGTTCGGAAATCCGGCCAGTTTTCCCATTCCGGATCGTACCAATGGCGTTCATATCGGAACGCTTGCTGCGCGGCCTCTAAGAATCGGCGATCACTGGTTATCTTGTACAACTCAATCAGAGACCATGCGACCCCGGCCGTTCCATGGGAAAAACCTGTTAAGTTGTTATCGGTTGAGTTTTGTTTCGCTGGCCAGGACCAACCTTTTTCGCTC
>DASZFK010000313.1:0-4850 GCA_035939855.1 Candidatus Angelobacter sp. | reverse complement strand
GATGTTTGATTCTCGGCGTATTGTTTGACATTTTCATCCCGGAGAATACCGTCCATTTCTACATTGCCTATTGGGCCATCAACGCCATCGCGAGTTTACTCTCCCTAGCTATAATCATCGCCATATTTTGGCCTGGAATCGAAATGATCTATCGAAGGCTTGGTCTACCGGGCTTCATCTTGCCAATGACCGTGCTCGCGGTCATTGATTTTTCTTTTTGGCACAGCCTACACCACATGTTTTCCCGTGACTGGCTAGGTCAGTCAGCTGGTGTTGTTTACTCGTTTGACCTTGGTGTCAGCCTTATTCAAGTCATTATCTTCTTGATGAGCCTTTGGCTGAGGCGGAAATACAGGAAGATATGGGGGCCGTACAACTTTTCTATCATCAGCGGATTTGCTGCTATATCGGCGAGCACACTCATGGCATACTCAACGCGCCTTGGCCTGGGCGCAACTTTTGAACTTGTATTTCGGTATATTCCTTTTTTGGCATTGCTGGGCGTCACGCTCTTCTGGATTTACGTTTTTTCGCGTCCTGAGCCGGAGGACAAGAGCACATCAAAACCCACCGATCCGAAAGATTTTGACGACTTGGCACGAGACGCTATTGATCTTTTCGACCGGGTTGAACGGATATTTCGGCCTCGCCCGCCGCGTTATGACGCTGCCTGATCGCCAGAGCGGGTTTCAAAATTACTTTGCAGAGATTCTACGCTCGACAACCCACACCCCTGTCATTCCGAACGAAGCGCGGCAAGAAACTTCATAGCTATGAATAAGATTGGCGCGGGAGTGAGGAACCCCGAGAGCGTTTAGGGCTAAATTGCAGATGCGAGGTGTTTCTGCCCGGAGTTTTGTACCCAACCGGTTCTGAAACCACAACCATGTTGCGGTAGTTAGCGGCTTCGGTCGAATACCTCGGATCAGTAATTTAGACCGCCACATTGTGGGGGTCCTTCACTCCGCGCCCATCTTCGTTACTGAAGGTCAAGTTTGTCGAGGCGCTGCGTTCAGGATGACAGGGGGGCGTCGTGAAAACGAAAATTTTCCTAAAGTAATAAACTTTATTATTGCTGCCACTGTTGCTATCTATTATAATAGCAAATCATTTGATAATAGGCAGCCACGGTGCTAAGGAGTGCAATTAAAAGTGAGAGTCACTGTGCATAGCATTTTGACTATGGAGGGTGAGCTTCGTATTTGGTGCTCCCGGCGTCAAAACCATTTCTTGTTGCGCTCCGCTTCGCTGCGCGCAAGCCCTTCGACTCGAGCTCATCTCGAGGGCAGGCTCTGCGGCGCAAGGAAAGGATTGGTCCTTTCTATACCCAGCATTTACGCGCCAGCGTGTGCGCAAAACCGCGCCCACGCTGGCGCGACATGCTGGGCTACTTTCGGCCGCCCCTCCGGGGCTGGTTTCTCGTAGCCTGACGATTGACTCCCACTTTTAATTACACCCGTGCCTAAGAGGTGTAATTAAAAGTGAGAGTCACGATGCGGCAGATTGCGACCCGCAGGAGGGCCTTTGTGATCCACGCTAAACGCAAGGTCCCTCCGATCTCCCCTCGCTGGCGCGCGGGGAGACCGTCGGGATGACGATTTCACTTTTCCCACTTATTACGAGCTTGACTCGCACTTTTAATTGCACCCGATGCCAAAAAGAATCTCAACCATCAAGCCGATCATTCTCGATCACGCCATCGCGCTGTTTGGCGATCGCGGGGAAGAGGGCGTCACTACCCGCAACGTGGCCGTGGCTGCCGGGGTGACCGAAGGCTCGATTTACCGGCTGTTCAAGTCCAAGAAGAACCTCTACCACTGCTCGGTTAGCGACGCTTCCCGGCGCGCCGGAGAACGCTTAGGCCAAATGCTGCGCGACATCTCCAGCCGGCCGCCAACCATTCCCGGCCAACAGCTTGCGGATACGCTTCTTGCCTGGTTTCACGCCTTTCCCCGCGCCGACGCCCGGATCTTTCAGCAAGTCTTGATGAAGAGCTGTATCAACGACTGCAAGCTCAGGCAGCAGGCCGAGGGAGCGCTTTCTGAGATCGTCGCTATCGCCGCCGGAATCCTCAAGGCGATTGAAGCTCCAATCGAACTCGATCCAGGGTCTGGATCCCACCGCGCCGAGCTCATTGTAATGACGCTCTTCCATCATAAGGTCACGCAGGCTGCCGCCCAGCTTTCAGCGGAGGAAAGCGAATCCGTATCGGCCTTGGTGTCGGGTTGGGTTGACCTGGTTGCTCCGCGATAGGCCAATAGCAAATATCGAGTTCTGTCCTTTGTGGTTGGGCTTTTTCGCAACGGCATGTTTGTTGATATGCTCTTATGAACCGGAGCAACTCATGCCCAGAAAAACGTCAGTCATTGAGCCCAGAATCCTGGAACACGCCATCCTGCTGTTTGGCGACCAGGGATATGGTGTTTCCACTCGCGACATAGCCGCTTCCGCTTCGGTCACGGAAGCTTCCATTTACAGGATCTTCGACACCAAGGAGCGGCTCTACCAGCTTGCCATCAAAAATGTAGGCGAACGGGCGCAACAGCAAATGGGCCAGGTGCTGCTGCGCATCGCCCAGTTGCCCCAGTCCAACCCGAAAAAGCAGATCGCTGAAACCGTCCGCGGCTGGTATGACATGCTCTCGCGGGCGGACGCCCGCATCTTGCAGCAGGTGCTCAAGCAAGCCACTCCTTACGACAAGAAGGCCCGCGACCTGGCGTGGGCGCCGCTGGGCCAGATCATCGCCATCGTCTCCGGACTGCAAAACAAGTACAAGACCAAGACCGCGAAGGCCGCCTTGAACGCCCAACTCCTGGTCTGGGCATTGTTTCAACACAAAGTGCTTCAGGCAAGTCCCCAGCCTACCAAAGAAGAAAACCAAAAAATTCAAGCACTGATCGAGAATTGGATTGATTTGGTTCAATCCTGAAGGGCCGTTTCATAGGACAGCCTCTTTCCGCCAAGAAGCTTCAAGGCTTCAACGAAAAACTAAAAATATAATAAGCTACTTTACATAATAGCAATTGCTATGATATAAATTTGCCATTCATGGTTGCGATGCCCCTTGCATCGCGGCCGTGAGGCTCACTAACCATGGGGCACTCTTCCAGAAGGGAGTGTCCCAAAAAACCTGTTGAATCCAGGTGAGGAGTAAACGGGTTGCCTTCCGGGCGGGTTGTGGCTTGAAGATTCAGAAGTTTACCGACGCGAAACCGGCTGGGGCTGTATTGTGGGCAATGCAGCCCCGTTTTGAAGAGGGGAATGATTTTATCGTCTCCAGGAGGACAACATGGCTGCAACGAAAACTAAACGCTCTCGCTCTATTGCGGAACCCCAGCGCGGCCGGCCTAGCCGAAAATTCAACCGGCGGCTCCATGACGTCAATATCGGGGGAATGGAAAGCAGACCTAAACTAAAGCTCAAGAACCGCCTCTATGAAGCCGTTTACGACTTACAACGGGGATTCGGCCTCCTTCAGGAAGTCTATGATCGTCTCCTAAGGCTGGCTGTCTTTCGCCGCGACTATCTCCACGCCTTTCACACTATGCTCGAAGAATTGCGCGCTCGCACCAATTGTGAATTGACCGAAGCTCTCCGAGACCGTGAAACAAGAGACTCGGCTCATTTGGGCCGCCTTCGGCGGAAATGGGAAAGACGATTCCAAGCCCCTGATGATACGGCACAGACCAAACCGGCAACTGCAAAACCCCATCGTTCATAAATGGAGCGGGCAACAAGAAGCATGCCACCTGGGGCTTAGTGCGTTTACAGTTATTCCCATGGTCCCGCTTGCTTCTTGCGGTCATGGCTTTAATGGACTGATATCAGCCCCGCCCTCTTGCACGACACGCACTTGCCCTGGTTCTTCTCCCCGATCCACTGCCAGGAATGCTGGTGATAATTAGTTCCGCAGGAGCAATGGACAACCGTCTCGCCTTGCTCAAAAGCTGTTCCATCGACCGGGTCTGCAATCAGGGAATTAAAGACCGGTGTAAACCGTGCAATGCCGCTCGTGGAACCCGCACTGCTCAGGAGTTCCGTGTCGAATATGGGCAGCGTCTTATCTCTGAACAATATCTCTGGTTTTGATGGAACTGGTAATTGATTCCAACCAAGGATGGCCTCGACATTTGTTTCGGAACGGCGAATGGCGGAGGCCTGAGCGCCACGCACAACCAGAACCGATAAACCGCCCAAAATGCACAGCACAGCGCTTAGGATCACCAGTAATGCAAGCAAATGGGTTAACGTCATGGTTAATAATTCTTTACAAAACAGCGTTCTTCTTTAATATAGCGACTCCTGTTTATCGCGGGAGTGACTAACCTGGTTCGGGCAAACGCCTGAAATCGAACTTCTTTCTTCCGTAGGTAGGAATTTTGCTTGCGCACATGCTGCTCCAGGCTGCATGCTCAGATTGCGACCCCAATTCCTTGATTCCGTTAATGAAAATTACAGGATTTCCCGTTTTTGCAAAGGCGGGAGGCGTAATCGAAGCGTAGCGTTTCGGGAATCGACAGCTTTTGATAAGTGTTTGAAAACCAAAGCCGAATCCGGGGAATGTCAAAAAGGGATATCGAGGAACTTGTCGTTATTGATTGAGCGGTTCTTGAGCGGATAAGCTTGCGAACCAAGATTGCCACTGTGAAAGAACACTAACTTTGCGGGACAATTGGTCCGCAAATTTTTTAAATCTGGCCAGGTAATTATACGTCTCTTATGATTCGGTGCGTTGCAGCACTGTGTTTGAGCGTCACAGTGATGGGCGTGCTGATTGGCTGTGGTGTTCCCAAGAAGGTAGCCAAGACGGCTGCACGGACATCCCATGTTTCCAGCGGAAAGCTGTTTCT
>DASZFK010000312.1:0-3992 GCA_035939855.1 Candidatus Angelobacter sp. | reverse complement strand
TCAGCGGTTGTTACGTATCCGCCGCCGGGGATTTTGTAGCTGCTGTCCATCAACCCGGCGTTCTTCACCTGGCCGCCAATTTTCTGATAGCCACGGGCGCGGTGAGGAATAATTTCAAACACGTCATCCACAAAGGTATGTGTCATGCCGGCAGGTTTCAAAACATGTTCGGCAACATAGTCGCTAAATTTCTCGCTGGATGCACCCTCGACCACGCAGCCCACCACGGTGTAGCCATAGGTGCTGTAGGAATTCGCAGTGCCCGGCTCGAACAGCAGCGGATCGTTGGCAAAGATAGAAAAGCCATCCGTCATCGATTTATAGTGCCGGGTGCTTTCGGGCTCTGCCCCTTTGTAGTGGCTAATGCCCGAAGTATGGTTAAGCAGTTCGCGAGTAGTCACAGGCCACGGCTTCACCGGAAACTGCGGGCAGTATTTCTGCACTGGAGCGTCAAGGTCGAGCTTGCCGGATTCCACCAACGTCATGGCAGCCACAGCCGAAATCGGCTTGGCGATGGAGCCGGTGCGGATCAGCGTCTCGGTCGTTGCCGGAATGCCATTCTCGAGATCAGCCGTGCCAAAGGCCTTTGAATAAGAAATTCGGCCGGCTGCATCCACCGCGACCGTCATTGCAGGGATCTGCTGTTTGTGCATGCTTTCGGTAACGATCTGATCTATACTCGCGCTACGGTCCGCCGGCGAAGCAGTCTGCGCAATCGCGGAAACACCAACGAAGAAGACAGCAAAAATGAATCGACGCAGTTTCATGCCAGCAGGATATCCCAATACCCCACTGCTGGCCAGAATCCCCCAGCGGAGATTGGGTCTGCGAACAATCGAAATTACCCAATTACCAACTTACCCAATTACCCAATGCCTTAACCCACCGCCACACGCTGTTGAAACCACTGTGGTGCAGCTTGAGGTTGCGTTTTCGCTCAAAACTTCGCGAGGCAGTTTGCAGGTCTTGGGCAAGCATCATCGCCATTGCACGGCACTCGTCGGGCGACAGGCCGTGCTGCGCGCAGATCTTCTCTGGATCCATGAGAAACCGCTCCCGAATATGGCTGTCTGCATAGAGCCGTGCCAGTAGGCGTTCGACGTCATGCTGCATCGGCCGCCACCTTCTCCAGCTCCACACGGCGCTGGCGACCGGCTGCTATGGCTGCGCGAGTGCGTTGCAGTTCCTGGAGCAGCGCCTCCATTGGAGGGTATTCCCCATCCCGTTCCAGAATCACGGTAAGCGGTTGGTTGGCTCGGGCTGCAACTTCGCTCAGAAGCCTATAGACAGGTTCGGTCACCTCGTGCAAGTGATCGTCGAGCAGGTACTGCTGGCTGCCGTCGGGTGAGCTGATCCACCTTCCGCCGGCGATATGAATGCAGCAAACCTTCTCCATCGGAATCTCCGCCAGGAATTGCGCCGGGTCAAAGGAAAAATTGGTGGCATTGGCATATACGTTGTGCAGGTCGAGCAACAGCCCGCAATCGCTGGCGGCAGCGATCCGGGAGATCCATTGTTGCTCTGATAACGAACTGCAAGGTGGCTGTACCAGCGTGGCGATATTCTCCATCAACGGCAAAGAGCCAACGATGCCGGCAGCTTTGCGCAAGTTTTTGGTGGTGTTCTCTACGGAAGCCTCAGTTCGAGGGGGAGCCGCCAGATGGCCAATCTCAACCTCTCCCGCGCGCACGAACGCCAGATGCTCCGACCAGGCTTCTGGCTCCACCTGGTTGATGAGCCGCGCTAAACGGTCAAGACGCTTGGAATTGACATCCTCTGACCCTGCCATTCCCAAATCGATGCCATGGATATGAAGCGGGACTTGGCGGGCGAGCAATCGTAAGGCGTCCCGCTGGCTGGCGCCCAGATAATCATTTCCGATTACTTCCAGGATATCGATCTGGTCGAGGTTCTTGAAAATCCCCAGTGCCAGTTCCGGACGCCAACCCAAGCCAACTCGATCTTTCTGCATATCAAGCCTCCACTTTGCCGATTCGTGTCTATTCGCATGTATTCGCGGCTAAATGGGTTCCCAACTCTAACCATGCCCACGACCCAGCTTTCCTGCAACCCAAATAGCGAGGGGCTCTCCACTAACTGCAACGATAAGGTGTTTAAAATCAATGATTGTTCCAAAACCGATCACCCGATCTCCCGATCACGCGCGATCACCCGATTGCATGTCCTGCTAGCTTCCACAGCCACCGCACCCTCCGCATCCACCACACCCGCCGCCACATCCGCCACCGCAGCCACCGCCACACCCACTGCCGCCTGACGATTTCGGCAGCAAGTCGCTCACGAAGGGAAAAACAGACTGCGGGACCGCGCTAATGCCGAACAGCGCCGTCAGCCAAAGCAGATCCGAACTCGTACCGCCTGGCATGATGGCTGTACTCTTGCTGCGAACACCGGAAAACAACTTGCGAACGCTCTCCAGGTAGCTACTACCCAAACTGGTACGATATGGATTCCCTATCTTCACCGCCGCCACCACGGCAATGACCGACAGAATGGGCAAGAACGCAACATTTGTCCGGCCTCGGCTGAATGCGACCATGATCTTGATAATCGCTATGCCGGCCAAAAACACGATGGTCAATGCCAGCCGCCGGTATCGCTCACTCTTGATTGCCGCATCGGGCAGCAGCTTGTAGGACCGCAATTTGGCTTCGTAGCTTTTGCATGAATCGCTGGCTTTGCCGAACTTCAAGAAACGTTCAAAACGTTCTGGAGTGCTGAAATAATCAAGAACCTCTCTTTCAATCGGAGCGATAGGAGACTGAACTGATACGTCCGGCGCTCTGCCGATCAGGCCGTTCTCAATTTTGAGCAGGCCACGGTCGAGGAGGGAAATGGTGCTGGCTTGAAGAGCTTCTTTCGCGCCTCCCTTGAGAAACGCGAACAGGTAGGGATCATTGAGTTCCATCGACGGTAGCGGACCCGCTTCGCTCGCACGCCGCCGCCAATAAAGCGCCAGGCAGGTAATCATTGCCAGGACAAGATAGAAGAAGAGGAAATCTGGACCACGGAGATCGAAAGGATTCATTGTCATACTCCTTAAGCCGTGCTGCATAGGGGAACCCGGAACTGCTTTTCAGACCCAGTTTTGGACAGGAAAGGCCGATTCACAATAGGGTTTGGGAAAGCATCCGCTTGGCTTGACAAGCCCCAATCAGCCTGCATAGACTGCCGTGAGTTCACGTAAGGTCCCGTCATGTCTGGAGCCAACCACGAGTGGTCCGCGCTGTTGAAAGACATTTTGCGGACGCAGGAATTCCGCCGCGCTCCGCTGCGCGCCGAACTGCTGCGCTATCTTTTCGATAGGATTCAAAAACCTCAGGGCATCAGCCGCAAGACTCTGGCTGCGGAAGTCTTCAAGAGCGCTCGCTACGATGAAGGCGCGGTGGGCGAGCGCTGCCTGGATCTGCGCAATGCCCTCAAAGAGTATGCGGAGTCGGGCGCCGGCCAGGTACAAACGTGGCGCTGCGAACTGCCTCCGGCGGTCCCCTCGGAAGGCTACCGGCTGCGATTCATCAACCGCGTGGCCGCGCCGGGCGCAACGGGAGCTTTCTGGCAGGCCCACTTATCTCCGGCAAGGAATGTCCTGATTGTCTACAACGAGCCGTTGTTTTATCGCGACGAAGCCGAGCGTGCTGTTACCCGCTATTTGGATATCAATCATGATCAGACCCAAACGAATCGTGAAATCGCATTGCAGGAATTAAGGACCAGGCGGTCTAAGGCGTATAAGGAGAGGCTGCATCCCTCCTACCTTTATTTACTGAGTGGAGAAATTGCGGCGCGAGATTGCATTGAAGATTGGTTTGAGACGGTGGCGGGTGTCAAGGCGCAAGGCCGGATTGGCCGCCGGATTACCTCGCCCGAAATTGCCCAATCCTCACCCATCCTGCTTGGCAACCTGCGCACCAATACCTTCATGCGAAATATTCTGGAGTCCACACATTGCGAGCACCTGGGATACCGCTTGG
>DASZFK010000311.1:0-3784 GCA_035939855.1 Candidatus Angelobacter sp. | reverse complement strand
GTCGCGAACCTGGTCTACGCTGCTGACAGTGCCGCCGACGAGCGTAGTCTTTCCCTCGGGAAGAGGCGGCGGATCGAGAATAGGATCGTGGCCATCGGTTGCCATGACTCCGCCGGAGGTTGCAGAGCTGTCGAGAATCACCGTTTTGGGTCGCGCAGCTTCATCCGCATCAGGCTCCCTGGTGTCTGCAGCCGGCGGTTGAGGAAGACCTGTGCTGCCCGGTTTGGCAGGATCGATGGTTTGTGTTGGAGAAGGCGGCGCGCTTGGCTTCTCAGTGGATGGCTTCGTTTGCGCACAGGCACAGGCCGTCAGCAACACAGCCACTATCATGACAAGAAACGGGGAACGGTCCATAAAACTCGTTGGATGCGAGGGGCAGCAGCTCAGATGGCTTAGAATCCAAAACCAGTCCTGGTAGGGATAGAAAAGAAAAGCAAACCCACCACCCTTCGCTAAGCCCAACCTAAACCACCTCGGAGACATCCAATCCAAAAGCAGAGCTACTGCCGTGTTCAAAGTGTCCCTTCGAGGGGTTAACGAGACAGAGATGCGTCACCGCTTTCCAATTTTGCTTTTATGCGTTTTTCTATTCACCTGTCTTGCCGGTCTATCGGCACAGGATTTGCATATTCCGCTGCCTAAGAAGAGCAAGTACACGCCGGTGCAACAACTCAATCGTGATGGCGTGCAGGCGCTTAAGAAGCATAATGTGGACAAGGCAAAGAGGTTGTTTTACAAGGCCTTCCTTATCGATCCCAACGATCCTTTCACGCTAAACAATCTTGGATATGTCTCTGAGTTGGAAGGAGATATTGAACGCGCGCAGCGTTATTACGATCAGGCCAAGGCCAATACCTCCGACGCCATCGTGGATCGCTCCACCGAAGATCAAGCCGAGGGCAAGTCGGTAGCTGCGGTTGCCGGCCACACCGAACAAGGTCCGCTCAAGATCAACGAGATGAATAGCCAGTCTGTCAGCTTGCTAGGCAAGGACCGCGCACCCGAAGCGGACGTGATTCTGCAAGCCGCTTTGAAACTTGATCCGCGGAATCCGTTCACTCTCAATAACATGGGGTTTGCGAAAGAAAAAGAAGGCGAGCTTGAAGAAGCCATCAAGTACTACAACCGGGCGGCGCTCACGGGAGCCAGGGATCCGGTGGTGGTGACTTTGGATAAAGATTGGCGGGGCAAGCCCATCAGCGAGATTGCAGCGCGCAATGCCGAGAAGGCCCGCAAAGAGCTCGACAAATCCGAAGACAATGGAGCAAAAGTAGCGCGGCTGAACCTGCGGGGCGTCTCCGCGATGAATCGTAACGAGCGCAAGGCGGCACGCGACTATTTCTTACAAGCATACAAGCTCGACCCCTCGAATTCTTTCACGATCAACAACATGGGATATTTGGCCGAATTGGACGGTGACAAGGAGACTGCTGAGTATTACTACAGCCGCGCACGTGATGCAGAGCGTGCCAACGCCAAGGTGGCAGTGGCTACGCGCCCGGAAGTGGAAGGGCATCAGGTCGGGCAAGTGGCGCGGCAGAGCAACGACCTAGTTGAATCCAGAATTGAGGCTGAAGTTGCCGCCAAGCGCCGTAGCGGAGGAACGCCCGCGCTGAGAACCCGCGATAATCGCATCGTCGTAGAACCGGCGAAACCGAGAACGCCCGAGAAAACCACCGAGGAACCCGATCAGAACCAGCAGCCAAATCCTGAAGCGGCCTCACCGGAAAACCAACAAGCTCCTCAGCAAGATACTCGGCCTCAACTGAAGACCAGGCCGGAACAACGCCAAAAGCCGCCTGACGAATAGCGATGAAAGTCTGGTTCGGGTTGGTTTTGCGGTTTTCAATTACCCAATTACCAACTTACCCATTTCTTTCTCTAGACTTTCCCCGACAATGGTCCGGGCATCGGCCGTATTTCGTGCATCTTGCTCTGGTCAATTGGCACTCCGCCCACTTTTACGATCTCGTGAGTTACTTTTTCCAGGTATCCAACCGGCAATTGCTTTTCTTCCGGCTTGTTGTATGGGCAGCCCAAAGGGAATTCCCAGTGCTTGTTGACGCAAAACGAGCATGGACCATCGGTACGGGTAAGAAATCCGGGATGCTTTCCATGAGGATCGGTAAATGTGATCTGTTTTTTGTGATACAGGTCCTCGAGAACTGAGGCCATCATCTGATGGGCGTCGTAGTAGAGCTTTGCCAGGGTCGGCCAGGCAGATGCGTATTTTTTCTGGATTTCTTCAAGTACCTGTGGCGCGTCCTTGGTGATCTCGATTGCCCCAAATTCGCTGGCGGACGGCGCTGGGACCACGGTGATGCGCGCATCATGTTGCAGGAAGTTGGCGCATTCGGCGAATTCTTTCTGGAAGTCGTCCCAATCATGGCCGCTCATGCGGAATTGTGGAAGAAAATTTGTGTTGTAGGAAAAATGAGGGGTAATCACCAGCCGTGTTGCCAGCTTGTAAGCAATGCCATCGACGGTTGCGGAAAACTCGAAGATACAGGGAGTATGGGGATCGGTAGTGGCGCGCAGCAGGGTAAACGCGCCATCTGCCGGTTTCTTGGGCAACGCTGGATTGCTTTTGATCAGCTTCCCAAAGGCCTTCAGGAACATGTTGTAGGAAGCCTCTCCCACCAGGAAAAGAACGGCAGGCTTGGTCTGAACCAGTTGTTTCATGGCCCATGCATTTTTGGCCACACAGTTGTCAATGATGGTGTACTCACTCCCCATCGTCCCGCCCAGCCATTGCGGTCCCCAGTGCGGAGAGGCGCAGGCGACCATATCGAGCTGGCAGACATCTTCGCCGATGTGCAAATCGGCGCTCGAATGACCTTTCTTTTTAAGAAAATCCTGAAAGCTCGACAGTACCGGCACAAACTGTTCGTAGTAGCCAATCTGCTGGGCAAAGACTTCGGCTTGGTGACCGGCAGGGACATTGAGCTTGGCGGCGATCAGATCGCCTTTCTTGAAGCGATTGTCAGGCGGCACGGGGTTGAACAACAAGACATAGCGTGGCTGGCCCAGTTCGCCATGCAAATTGATGGTGGTGTCTTGAGAGTCGCCATCGTAACGGAGGACAAGGGGATAGCTGGGATCTTCGCTGACGCGATTCGCTGAAACGATGACACCTGATTTTTCGGCAATGATGCGGCCATCGCTGAGCAGATACTTTTCGACAAACTTCAGGTCAAAGTGTTCCTGATAAACCGACCTGTAGCGATAGTAATAAGCATACTTGGTAAAAGGATTGGTCCCGTGCGCGTCGGTGAAATCGGGATAACACCATGAGGTACCAGTCTGGCCCGGCGCAAACGCCGTGAGGTTGGGATTGATGCCAATGGTCATGATGGGCGCTTTGCGGCATCCATCCATCACTTCTGGATCCGGGAACGACGGAGGGCTGGTTGTGCCTTTTACCCACGGAAACGAAATGGGATTTCCCTTGGGTGACTCCGTCTTGGGCGTATTGGAATCGAAATCATAAGAGGGATACGGCCCGTAGGGAATCTTGGATCGGTCTTTAGGAAAGAAGAAGGTGCAGGTGGTGCAATCCCGCACCTGGAAGACCAGTTCGACTTCGAGGGGATCGGTATTCGTAGACGGTTTTTTTTCTGTTGCTGAATGTTGTGCCATTTGGTTACCTCATTCTGGCAAGGAAGTTTCTGAAATTAAGAATAGAGATCAAAACCTCTGTCGCCCCTACGCTACGGGGCTGGAGCCTAATGTCACTTACTTTGCACCAGTCAATGGTGAATCAGAACCAAACCCGGAACGAAAG
>DASZFK010000310.1:0-2753 GCA_035939855.1 Candidatus Angelobacter sp. | reverse complement strand
CAAAGCTCTAAAGATAACCATTATTGTGTTCTGCGCCACCTTGTTCTCATTGCCATTATGGGCTGACTCGGTGTTGACCACTATTGTCGTGGGCAACGAGCCCGCAGGCATTGCTGCTAACCCCAGACTCAATAAAATCTATGTTGCTCTCGATGCCGACCTGAAAGTAGCCGTCATCAATGGAGAGACCAATCAGGTATCATCCACAATTCCTCTGGCGGGCCATCCACTCGCCATAGCCGTGAACATTTTCACCGACCGCGTCTATTCCACAAGCTGCGACTTCGCCACCGGCCAATGCAGTGTTTATGTGATCGATAGCCGCACCGACGCGATCATCGCTAATATTCCTCTGCCTACGATTCAGGGGATCGGGCTGCAAGGGATAGGAGTCGATCCCGTAACGGACCGCATCTATGTCTCCGATGGCGATAATAGCCGTGTTTATGTGATTGATGGTGCGTCCAATACACAGATCAGCCAGTTCTCCGTTCCCTCTCCGGCGGGAGTGGCAGTGAATCCCAAGTCCAATCGAATTTACGTGGCCGACAATGGTTTCCCTGGGGCACTGTTTGTCTTCGACGGTTCCAACAATGCTCAGATCGCGCGCGTGCCGATGGATTCAAGCACCGAACAGGTCGCAACCAACTTCCGTCTCAATCGCGCCTATACAACAGTCGACTCAAATGAGCTTGGTATTGTGAATGGCGCCAACCAGGTGGTGGCGAAAGTCCCTACCGGAGCCTTTCCCCATGGCGTGGATGTAAATCTATTCAACAACAAAATCTACGTCGCCAATGCGAACAGCGCGAGTGTAACGATTGTCGACGGCAATACGAACCAAGTGGTCCAGACGTTGCCTATCCCGGCCGGTTTCCCCAATGGTGTTACGGTAAACCTTGTGACCGGTCGCACCTATATAACCGATTTCAGTTCCAACACTGTGATTGTCTTGCAAGAGTGATGCCCCCAATCCCACCCTTCACAAAGGACGTGAAGGGTGGGATATGGTGGTTTCACGAGTATTCGATTCAGGAAACAGATCCAATTTCATCTCTGCGGACTCTGCATTCCTAGTCCGTCATTTGTTGCAAGGTGAATTTCTACTCAATAATGGCTTACTCTACCTTGACTACAAAATACAGAAACGTTCCTTGCACGTCTTTGAACCAGTGTGGCACTCCTGCGGGGATGATGATCACGTCGTCTTTGGAGAGCGTGCGAACTTCGCCTCCTTCAATGCCGGAGCCGCGGACTTCGCCTGGAGCGGTGGTTTTTGGTTCCAGCATCTTGCCTCCAGTGACAAACGTGGCCGAGCCTTGCAGGATGTAGAAGACATCGGTGTCTTTTTCGTGCAACTCGGATTGACCGGGCTTGTCTCGACGGCCCGTGATTACCCAGTACTTCTGGCTATCCTTAGTGATCAGCGGAGAGCCTTTTTCGAAAGAAGCATGGACGTCTGCAGCGGGAAAATACTTCACGGTAGCGGGCGCTGGAGGATCTTGTTTGGTCTGAGCGATGGATGTAGCACAGCAAGAAATTACGACTGCTGCCATCAGTAGAATGCCGGTTTTTTTCACGAGAGCCCTCCTGTTTCACCACATGAAATTAAAGTTCATCATACTGAACCACATCTTATACACCTTTTACCTGGTTTGTGAAAGCTGTGAAGGACAGCTATTTCCGTATCTGGCGCAGATCGATCCCCAGTTGCTGGCATTTCTTGTATAGGTGGCTGCGCTCAAGGCCAAGGGCTTTAGCGGTATTGGTGATGTGGTGGTTCTGGCGCTTGATCTCATCCAGGATCACCTGACGCTCGAATTGCTCCACTCGGTCAGAAAGTGCTCCAGTGACTGGCGTCTCCGGGTTCGTTGTAGCCGTCGCACTGGAAGGCAGAGAAGGTAACGCAGCTTGCACGGTCGCTGAAGTGATCAGGTTGCTTTCGCTGAAGAGCAGAAGGCGTTCCACCACGTTGCGAAGTTCCCGGATGTTTCCCGGCCATGAATAGGCCTGCATCGAGACCATGGCCTCGGGGGCAAAGCCGATTTCTTTCCAGCCGTTTTGCCTGGTGATCTGAGCCGCAAAGTGGGTGGCCAGCGCCGGAATATCTTCGGGACGCTCCCGCAAAGGAGGGAGCGTAACCGGGAAGACAAAGATGCGATGAAATAGGTCCTGGCGAAAGTTTCCCTGGCTCACCAGTGCTTCCAAATTCCGGTGGGTGGCAACGATGACGCGGACGTTGACTTTGATGGGTTTGTCGCCGCCAATGCGCTCCACCTCATTCTGCTCCAGAACGCGCAACAGCTTGGCTTGCATGTGCAGCGGCATGTCGCCGATTTCATCGAGAAAGAGCGTGCCCTCATGGGCCTGCTCGAATTTGCCCACATGCCGGCTGGCTGCGCCGGTGAACGATCCCTTTTCATGTCCAAACAACTCGGATTCAATCAGCTCCGCGGGTACGGCAGCACAATTCAAGGTGACCAGCGGCCCGGCTTTACGAGCGCTCTTAGCGTGGATGGTACGGGCAATCAACTCCTTGCCGGTGCCGGTCTCCCCCAAGATGCAGACCCGCGACTCGCTGGAGGCCACCCGCTCGACCTGCGCCAACAATCTGCGCATCTTCTCGCCGATAAAGACGATGTCTGCGCCTCCGAGTTTCTGGCGTAGTTGCTGGTTCTCCTGCTCGAGCCGTTCCAGGCGTACAGCGTTTTGGACGGTCAGCAGCAACTTGTCGGTAGAGATTGGCTTCTCCA
>DASZFK010000309.1:0-4155 GCA_035939855.1 Candidatus Angelobacter sp. | reverse complement strand
GGGGAGCGTGCTCTGGACGGCAGAGTTCGCTGAGGCTTTTTGATTAGACGGTTGCGCCTATTCTGTTGAGCAGCTGCTCGGAAATCGATATCCAATCCCCGTCACGGTTGCCTTTAAAATAGCTCAACCGCAAGCTTCAGGGCCTTGGCGATATCTTCAGAGGAAGGAACTCTGCCCTCGTGGCTTGCTTTATTTCGGACCTGCGAATCGAATGCAGCATCTCCGCAGAATCCTTTTCCACCACCGAGTTAAGTTCGAGCATGTCAATCATGACCGACATGGTCTCGCGCCCTCAAGGGACAAGAAATTTCAAATAGCCTGGAGGCCAAAACTCTTGAGGCTAGCATTGAGAAGGTCTTGATTAAGATAAACACCGCGCCTCAGCAAGCGAATGTAAGCGTCTCGGAGGTCAGCAAGATGTCCTTTGCGGAAACAGGCTTCCAGAATGGCTATGCTGCCCTGCACTTTGAACCCCTCCGCTTGAGCGAGCTTGCGTGCTCCAAGATCGTCAAAGATGATCAGATCGGCCTGAATCTCCTTCGCCAAAATCATCGTGCTTAGTTCACCAATTCCTAAACCAAAGCGAAGTTTAGCCTGAGTCAGATCAGCAGGATTCTTGATGTGCTTTACCTCAACCCAGGAAGACATTGATGTATCGGCAGCGCCAGCCAGTCCGGCCCCGACAACGACCACTTCCGCATAAACCTCGCTGGAAATGACGATCTGACCATAGAGCTTCTGCAAGAGAGAAAAGCAATCGATCTTTGCGAGTGCGATGAGGGGTGACGAATCGGAAGCGACAATCACAGGCCGAGGCTAGCCAGCGTGCGGCGATCTTCTTCCAATTCGCCGAGACCGTAGCGGATCGGGGAAACATTATGGGCAGCTACAAAATCCATAAATGTGGCCAAGGGCGTGTGACATAACTCTGCTGCCCGTCCCAAGGAAACTTTTTCTTCACGAAACAATTCCAGAGCGAGCAATCGGACTGCTTCCGTTGAAAGATCAGTCGCATTGGGATTGGCAACCCGGAGAAGTTCTGTCGGGACATCTATCCTGGTTATTTCCATGGGGCACATTGCAGCCAAATAACTTTGATAAGTCATTTTGGCTGCCCCCCAGGGATTCGAACCCCGATATGCTGATCCAGAGTCAGCTGTCCTGCCGTTGAACGAGGGGGCAGTGACTTGATTCTATGATGTGCCTCTCGCGAGCGTCAAATTACAACCGCTGTCTTCCAATCCACTTCTGTTGGCTGTTCCAGCGGGAATCCTAACTCTTTCCAGCCGCGAAATCCTCCTTCCAGAGGACGCACGCGCATGATCCCGAGCGCTTGCAACTGTTGTGCCACACGGGCACTGGTAGCCTCGTTCGGTCAAGTACAGTAGAGGACGATCTCCCCTTTGCCTGCCAGCGTGGCGACTCTGCTGGGTACATCTTCCGGCAATATACGCATCGCGCCTGGAATGATGCGTGGATCGGTGATTGAATCCAGCGGATGGCGGAGATCAACGATCACGATGCTCTCATGGGAATCAATGAGCGCGCGCAACTCTTGCGGTTTGATTCTTGCCTTGTATAACTCCCGGATAAACTTTCGCTTGCGAATGTATTTGATTCCCGACGTAGCCACCAGCAATACCACGCCTGCTTCAAAAACAATCGGCCCAACAGCCGTTCCGAATCCTGATCCAAAGGATTGCTGCAGTGGAAGGTACCCGAACATCATGAGTCCTACGATCCACAACGCCGATCCCAAAGCATCAGCAACGATAAACCGCTCACGTGAAACTCTGGTAAGCCCAGCGATGGCGGGCACAACATGCGAAATGCCGGGTATCCATTTGGAGAGCAGCACGCTGCGGGTCACGCCTTTTTCAAACAGGCTCTTGGAGCGGCGGACACAGCTATCGGGTTCAAGCGAAATCCGGCACAGGGTTGAAAGCACCGAATCGCCTTTAGCTCTTCCCAGCTCATACCAGAGGATGTCGCCGGGAATGCATGCCAGCATCGCCACCCATACTCCTGCATCCAAGTGCATGTGGCCGGTCGCCGCCAGCGCTCCTGCTCCAATCAACACAGGAGAAGCGAACAGAGGAGCGCCTAAACGTTCCAGCAGTCCGGAGACAAAAAGCACTGCATAAGGATGCGACGTCAATAGTTGCAGCAGAGACTTCATACAGCTTACCTGGCAATCCAGTCTAACGCATTCTCGCCTGTTACAATCGCGGGTCATGCTTGTTCGTCCACCAGCGCTTGAATATAGGAAGGGAGAACTGCACTGCGAACGCCTTGCCTTGCGCAAGCTGGCGGAGCGATATGAGACTCCGCTCTACGTTTATTCGTGTTCATCGCTTCGTGAGCGTTATCGCGCCTTTGAGCACGCCTTTCACGCCACGCCACATACCATCTGCTACTCGGTGAAGGCCAATTCCAACCTGAGTCTTTTGCGGATGCTCGCCAAGCTGGGCGCTGGTTTTGATATTGTCTCCGGCGGTGAACTCGAGCGTGTGCGGCTGGCCTCCAGGGGCGCCGTAAAAAAAGTTGTGTTCTCCGGAGTTGGCAAGACTGCAAAAGAATTGGAGCAGGCCCTGGAAGCCGGAATTCTTCTCTTCAATCTGGAAAGCGAAGAGGAACTCGAACTCTTGGGCCAATGTGCTACCCGGCTGCGCACCGAGGCCAATATCGCCTTGCGCGTCAACCCCGATGTGCCGGCCGAAACCCATCCTTACATTTCAACCGGCTTGCACCAGCACAAATTTGGCATTCCCATTGATCAAGCTCGTGAGCTTTATCGACGAGCCGCGGCGCACGAATATCTTAAAGTCGCAGGCGTCAGCCTGCATATCGGCTCCCAGATTACTGATGTCGCGCCCTTTGCGTTGGCGATGGAACGAGCGGTGGAGTTGATCCAGCAACTTGCAGTTGAGGGCCATTCAATCCGTTTTGTGGATGCCGGCGGAGGCCTGGGTATCTCCTATAAAAGCTCTGAGACCATGGATTTTCAGCAGCTTGTCGCCGGCTATGCCAAGGCCATCATGCGTCCGTTGCGACAGATCAAGAAATTGCGTTTGCATGTTCTGCTGGAGCCGGGCCGTTCACTGATCGCGCCCGCAGGTGTGCTGATCACCCGCGTTCTTTACAACAAGAAGAACAACAACAAACATTTCGCCGTCGTAGATGCGGCCATGAACGACCTGCTCCGTCCTTCGCTTTATGGAGCTTTGCATGAAATCGTTCCAGTCTCGCAAAACAGCGAGGCGGCCAAGCCAATTCCCATGGATGTCGTCGGCCCGATCTGCGAGAGTGGAGATTTCCTGGCCCGCAACACTATGCTGCCTCAGGTGGAATCAGGAGGATATCTTTGCATTCTCGATGCGGGCGCTTATGGCATGGCGTTGGCTTCCAACTACAATACACGTCCCCGGGCGGCAGAAGTCTTGGTGGAAGGCAGCCGCATGCGGCTCATCCGCAGGCGTGAGACGATCAAAGATCTGCTGCAGCACGAGGTGACCTGCTTATGAGCGACCTGAAGGTGCTCGCCTATGAATTTCTCCACGAAGCCCAGCAGTCACTTCAAGAAGAAGACCATCTCACGCCTACTGCCATTGTCATCACACCTGAGGAAAACCTGATCTTTGAAGTCGAGTACGACAGCGAAGAAGAGCGCGAAGAGATTTACTCAGACCTGGTGGAGATTGCATTAGATAAAACAGCAACCGCAATTGTCACTGTCAATGATGTGTATTTGGATAACAACTCAGGTGCAAGGGCAACGTTCGAAGGTCCCGGCTGGGGAACCCTGGCTGAGTCCGCCACAGAAGCTGTGATCATTACCATCTCAGGCAGCGGATTTGAGACTTGGAGCCTGATTTGTCCCTATTTTCGCCAGGGCGCTCGGATCATATTTCAGCCTGCCCAGGAGAAGCGTGATCCCGGTGGCGAATTGGAATTGTTGGGCGATTGGACTGGCCATAGCGGCGCAGCCTGAGAGCCATTTGGTAAGTTGGTAATTTGGTAATTGGGTAAACTTGAAATCAAAATCAAAATCAAAATCAAAATCAGAATCAGAACCTGTCACTACGAGAACAATATCAGGGGATTAAATTCTCGCCTTGCACCCCATCATTTCGCTGCGCTGAGGTCGCTTCTCCG
>DASZFK010000308.1:0-8940 GCA_035939855.1 Candidatus Angelobacter sp. | reverse complement strand
CATGAACAACGTTATGGGCGTGATCCAGGTATGCCGCAAAGGCCCAACCGCCCCGGCTGCAGGTCTCGATTTTTCACCAGCCGACTTGCAGAAACTCGTCAGTATTGCTGCAGCTTTGGCCAAATGCTTTATTAAGTAGCGTGACGAAACAAAAGATCCCTTCGGCTGACACCTCAAGGCAGGCTCTTCTGGGTTTATTCGCGCTGTCGCGCCAATAAACCCTCGGAATGACGATTCATCTCTTGTGTCTTTATCTCGATACGGCCGGAACGACCAAATCACGATCGAGGCGGACTTCGAGCTGTGTGTCTTTATTCAACTTTACATCGCGACCTTTAAACAGCAACCCGGTACCGGTTCCTAACCCGGCACCGACTGCAGCTCCGACTGCGGCGCCTTTTCCGCCACCCAGAACTGCCCCACTGACTGCTCCGACCCCTGCACCGATAGCTGCATCCGTAACAACCTTGCGCGTATTTGGACCTTTCCGGGTGACCTCGCCTTCATTCTCAGTGGATTTTACCGATGAGTCGCCTGGCACTCCCGTCACGGTTCCGATCAGCGGCACCCAGCCTTTGCGAGTCTCGATCTCATCAAGGGCAATCAGAATGTGGGCTCCTGTGTAGCCGCGATCGAAACTGCCAATATGTCCTTTGATCGTCCGGCCTTTGGGAATGAGCGCTCCGCTCGGGGTGATCAAGTCTTCGCGCAGTTCGGCCTTGAAACGTTTGCCCTGTTCCATCTTGCTGGTATCCAGGGTATCTTTGAGCTTGATGATGAACCGGGTACCCTCAGGAATGGCGTTTGGGGGAGCGCCGTTAACCTGGCTTGGGGAACTGGTTTGTCCATTGTTGGTCCGGTCATTGGGGCGAGTCTTGAGCACCGGATTATCCTGGCTATTCGAACTTCCGTTGTCCTGCGCTGCCACGGCAATCGACAGCAACAGGACCAAGGCACAAAAACAGGCCTTCCACGTTGCTTTCATAATGGGTCCTACCTCAAGTTAGAAAGTGCGTGTGGATGAGATGTGTGAAAAAGCAGAAAAGCTGCCTTTCAAGGCTCGGATTTTCAATTCTTTACAGACGCCGACTATCGCGAATTACTAAGGTAACCCATTCAGGCTCTAGCTTTTCAGGCAGTTGCAGCATCATACTTGGGGTGTAGGTATTACGATGAAAAACTGGTATTTGCCCGTGCTGGTGCTGGGATTGAGCGGCGTTGGCCTCCTTTTTGCCACGGAAAAAGGCCGCGAGCGGCTGATCGCGTTTTTTGACCGGATGGCCAAATCTGAAGATCCATTAGGAGCTTTTAACCAAGCCCTTGATAAGCAGGTCGAAAACATACAGAACGCTCTTGACCGCCTGTCGCAAGCGCTGGAACACCCGCAGCTAAGAGGCTGAGCGTTTATCTTGCGATCTCATTGATTTTGTTGGCCATTTTTACGTCCCGTTGGGTTACCCCGCCTGAATCGTGCGAGACCAATGCCATGATGACTTTGTTGTAGCGGATGTCGATGTCAGGATGATGATTGGCCTGCTCCGCAGCATCGGCAACTTTGTTGACAAATTGCATTGCTGCTTTGAAGTCAGGAAACTCGAAGCTGCGTTGGATGGCGATTCCATTTCTCTGCCAGCCGGGCAAAGAACTTAGAGCATTTTGAATCTCCGGATCAGTCAAGACTGCCACAGTTCACCTCGATATCGGATCATTTTGGATGATTAAGTTTGGCATACTGCTCATGATTACACTTGCAGCTCTTATTTTACTGCGCTTGCGGAATCCCGAGGGGCGCTGAGGGAGGACTAACCGTCGCCTATTGCTCAAGGAATAGCCCACCGGTTCATGACTGTTTGAACTTCGTGATCGGAAGCAAAATTGCTTTCGTCAGCTTCTTGAAGCGCCTTTTTTATTGCCCGGAGTTGCCACTCGTTCATGGCAACATATTCGCGGATTGCTTCAACCGCAAGAGCCGACTTGGTTCGCCGTGTCGATTTGGCAAGCCGTTCTAGCTTCTTGGCCAAGGCGTCATCCAGACGAAGAGTTAAGATCTTTCTCATGACAGTTCGAAGTATACATTTTGGGTAGGAATGTATTTCGTGGAAAATTTCTTCTTGAGCCGGGATCGTAGCAAAAGCATCTAGGGCGGACACCCTCAAGTCCTTCTCGGGCGGGCCACCTGCCCAACTACGATCATGCTTTGTGACCTTGCATTTTTATGTCCCACCCTCTCTTGAGCGTTCCAAGAGCCGAGAAATTTGAATGTGGTAGAATCAGTCCCAATGGGAGCTAGCCCGCTGACACAGACTACTAATGATGTTTCTAGACAGTCCGTGTTCTTCTCTTATTCGATGGCGGAACAGACCAACGTGCTACTGTCCACGATAATTTGGCTGGTATTTCACAATCAGTTTAGAGTCTGCTTCACACCTTCCGCGCTCACAAGTGGTCAGAGCCAGTTGCAAGAAATTGAGAAACAAATCACAGAGAGTGCGTTTGGAATCGTCTGCTTGGATGGGTTGCGCCCGAATGTCGTTCATGAATGGGGTTTCATGCGTGGAGTGAAGAAATCCGTGATTTTGTTGAAGAAACAGGACGCAACAGTTGATGTGCGTCATTTCGTCGGCGGTTCGGTTCCAGCGTTAGAAAATCCACCTCTCGATATGAATGTCCATTTATCAAATCTCAAAGACATAAACTACACTCGTTGGTATCCCGACGATGTCCCTAAGAGTGCTAAAGTGGCTTGGGAGGAATTTAACAAGATAAAGGGTGCAGCGAGACTGCCGAACATTGAGGAACCAAATCTATGGTGAATCGGGTTTTCATCTACGGCCAGTTTTTAGCGGAGTCCGAACTTCCTAAATCGCCCACAGTACCCCCGCTGGCATTAGAAATCCTTCGTGAGCCTTCTGTTCTTGAGGCAATTGGGAAGCTGTATGTACTGACCTCGCAACAAAATTACCGGCCCGTCACACCTTATGGCGTCACCAACTTCAGCTGGTATGACGATTTCAGACGATCATCTGAAAAGGGAACAAAACTCTTTTTTGAAGCCGAACACGGAGATAAATGGCTGGTTCGATGGTTGCGTCAGGAAAGCGATGATGCAGGTGGCGCTTACATGGCCGTTGGTTTGAGTCACGAATTGCCTGCCTCGGTGACAGCGGGTGGCAAGAACACTGAGGGTACCCCATCCTAGATCCCGCAGTTTACGCTGTCACGGCGTCCATCAGCAACCGTTGCGTGAAGATACCCCATGAATTTTCCTCTCACCAGCCAAGAGATTACCACTCCAGCTTTTCTTGTTGACCACGCCATTGTGGCGCAGAACTGTGCGACGATGCGGGAGAAGGCGCGGCGATCTGCGGTTGCATTCCGACCGCATGTAAAGACCCACAAGACCATCGAGATTGCACAGATGCAGGTTGGGAATTCTGCCGGACCCATTACTGTTTCGACCTTGGCGGAAGCCGAGTTTTTTGCTCAGCATGGTTTCGACGATATCACTTACGCGGTTCCAATCAGCCCGGCGAAACTCACGCGTGCAGCAATACTTGCGCGCCGAGTCAAGAGATTGAATTTGTTGCTCGACAGTCCTGAGACGCTGCAGGCCTTGCAGGATTTTCATGCTGCGCAGGGTATGGTCTTCGATGTGTTCCTCAAAGTTGACAGCGGTTACCACCGCGCAGGCGTTGATCCTGATTCGCCCGAAAGCGTCTGGCTGGGGGTGGCGTTGGCAAAGTCGAGCGCAATCCGCTTCCACGGACTCTTGACCCATGCAGGACACTCATACAACTCTCGAAATCCGGAAGAAATTCTCAAAGTTGCCATCCAGGAAAAGGAATCGTTGACTCGTCTTCGCGCACGAATCGCCGAGCAAGGAGCGGACAAACTCATTCGCAGTATTGGCTCAACGCCTACGACGTCTGTGGTTGAAAGCTTCACTGAGACGGATGAGGTGCGCCCGGGGAACTACGTGTTCTATGACGCGTTTCAGGCGCGCATTGGGGCTTGCTCTTTGCCGCAATGTGCAGTTTCGGTGCTGGCGACGGTCATCGGGAGCTATCCGCAGCACGGGCATCTTCTGATTGATGGCGGGGCTCTGGCTTTTTCCAAGGACCCAGGTCCCGACCACATTGATCGAGAGTGCGGATTTGGAGTTGTGTGCGATTTGAATTTGAATCCCTTACCAATGAAGCTGACAGTCTTGTCGCAGGAGCATGGAAAGATTCAGGCGGAGCCAGCAGCGCTCGCGCGTTATCCGGTCGGCAGCCGCCTGCGGATCGTGCCTAATCATTCCTGCCTCACGGCAGCGATGTATGACACCTACCATGTCGTAAAAGAAGGCTGCGTCAACGGGCAGTGGAAGCCAGTGCGTGGATGGTAAGGTGATTTGGTAATTGGGTAATTTGGTAAGTGGGTAATTGAAAACCTGGCGTGCTCACAGACTCGTTACGAAGAGCAGACCCCCTGTCCTCATTTATTGCTTGTTGCAAACGTCTGCGCTGGTTTGGCGGGGTAGGTCACGCGATATGTCTGCGAGTTGATTTCTTTGCGCAGGTCTTCCCATATACTGTCGGGCATCTGGAGAAAAAATTTTACGACTTCGGGATCGAACTGCCGGCCTGAAAAGCGCTGGATCTCTTCCCGTGCGGCAGCTATGGTTTGCGCAGCGCGGTAAGGACGGTCAGAGGTCATCGCATCCAGCGTGTCTGCCACTGAGAAGATGCGCGCACCCAAAGGAATGTCATGTCCTTTCAGGTTTCGCGGATAGCCAGTGCCATCAAAGCGCTCCTGATGCGCGTACACGATTTCGGCAGCTTCCGCCAGAAAGGGAATTTTCCTGAGCATCTGATACCCGCGAAAACAATGTTCCCGCATGACGGCGATCTCTTCGGGGGTCAATGCGCCGGGCTTGCGCAGAATGCTGTCGGGGATGGCCATCTTGCCGATATCGTGCAGAAAGGCGCCCCGGGCTATGATCCGGATGCGTTCGGTAGAAACACCCATGGCCCGAGCAATGGCAATGGTAAAGGCAGTTACCCGCTTGGAGTGGCCTTCGGTTTCAGAATCCTTAAGGTCGAGCGCATCGCCCAGGGCTTCCAGGGTGATGTCGTAAGAGCGCTCGAGATCGGTCATGGTCTGGCGAAGTTGCTCGGTTCGCGCAGCCACGAGCGACTCCAGGTTGGACTGATAGGCGCGATTCTCTAATTTTAAACGCCGGGTTTCGAGCGCCCGGCGCACCATGGCCAGAAGCTGCTCACGTTCAAAGGGTTTGAGCAGGTAGTCGTAGGCGCCGTTGCGGATGGCTGCCAGGGCGACTGAAATATCATGCACCGCAGTCACCATGATCACATGCATGTCGGGATATCTTTCCTTGGATCGCTCCAGGAGCGCGATTCCGTCCATTTCAGCCATCATAAGGTCAGAGAGCATGAGGTCGAATTCGCCGGAAGACTTAAGAATTGCCATGGCCTCCATGCCGGACGATGCCAGCCGGGTCTTGTAACCGGCCGCGCTCAACATTGACGAGATGATCTCTCGGATCGGCTCTTCGTCATCAACCACCAGGATACGCTCTGTTGTCATGAGGAAAGGAATACCTTAGTGGGGGGAACTCTAATTTAACTCATGACACTCGAAAGTACAATCCTTCCAGAAAAAAGACAAAGAATGCATTGATTCGTGATATATAGGAGTCCTTATACTCCCTTGAAAATGCACGCTGAATCATGGACATAGCACTGCAATCTCCGTTTGGGGCTGAAGCCCTTGGCTTGCTGATTCTGCTTGCGGGCACAATTCTCCTTTACCGCAGTTTTCGCGAGAAATATCTGGTGCCTTGGATTGCCGGCTGGTCCCTGTACAGCGTTTCAAAGCTGTTCGTCGCCATCAGCAACTATGATCGCGGTCCAATCTGGGTGATTCTGGGCAATGCTTTTCTTCCGCTGGCGGCTGCCCTCTTTGCTACAGCGATTCTCATCTACGTTGGCGGCAATCGGAGGATGTTGCTCATCGTGGTATGGACCCTAGCCGGAATCGGCACGCTGCTCGGCGGAACGACGGCCACTCAATTCGCCGATGGCAGCGTTCTTGCCGTGGTTTTTTGGTTCTGCTGGAGCCTCGAATTGTGGCTGGCCGCATGGCAGTTGGTCAAGTTTGCGCGTGGCCGAGGCATCTTTGGACACTGGATTCTGGCTGCCATGTTGTTGCTCTTACACGTCGGACCTCGGCGCACCTGGAGCGACGTCGATGTTGTGATTGACCTGCTTCTTGGCATCAGCATGATGATCGTCGTCCTGGATGGCAGCAAATTGCAGGTGCGGCGTCTTGCAGTTCTCAATAGCATCACGCGGGTCATATCGGGGGCTGAGGAGTTCAGTTCTATTCTCGAGATTGCGCTGCAAGAGCTGATGCAGGTAGCCGGCGCCAAATCAGCGTGGTTCCGAATTCTGGAAGAAGGCCGCTTGAATCTTGTGGCCCACAAGAACCTCTCTCCGGCTTTCGTTGCCGGCATCCCTTCGATTGATCTCTCCCAAAGCGCGGCCGGCAACATCCTTCGAGGCGGTGAGGCAGGAATTCTGCCTGTGCGGCAGAGCCTTCCTCAGGTCAGGAGCCGCATGATTGCCGAGGGGATTCACCATCTTGTGGTGGTGCCCGTGCTGGGCAAAAGCTCTCCTATTGGCGTTGTTGCACTAGGCATGACTCATTACCGCCACTATACGGACGACGATTACAATTTTTTGAAAGCTGCCGCCAACCAACTGGGCTTAGCGGCTGAGAATCGCAGGCTCGTGCAGCAGCTTGTACGTTCTCGCAATGAATGGGCCAGCACCTTCAATTCGATTCCCGACTATATCCTGGTTCACGATACCGGCTATCGTATCTTGCGCACCAACCTGTCGCTGCTCAGCCGCCTGCATCGCAATAAAGAAAACGTCATTGGGCGGCTCTGCCGGGAGGTTCTACCGGGCGCTGGAGTCAAGTGGGGCTTTTGCCCGTACTGCGAATTGTCGGAGACTTCTGCGACCACAGAAATCGATCCTTGCTTTGGCGGATTTTCCGTGGTCTCCACCTCGGCTTATTCGGATGAGCATTCCACTGAAGGCGGCACTGTCCATGTAATTAAAGACACCACCGAGATCAAGGCAGCAGAAGAACGCTATCGCACCCTGTTCAATCACATGCAGGAGGGCGTATTTGTTTCCACGCCGGAAGGCAGGATCACGGATTGTAACGAAGCCTTCGTGCGGATGCTGGGCTATGAGGACAAAGAAGAAGTCTTAAAGCTGGATGTGGATAAATCGCTCTACGCCCATCATAAGGACCGCACAGAATTCTTAAGGCAGATGGCGCAGCATGGCTTTGTGAGAAATTTTGAGTATATCCTGCGCCGCAAAAATGGGGCTGAAGTCAATGTGATTGAAAGCAGCTTTGCCACGCGCGGCGACGATGGAAAGATTGAGCGTTACCAGGGAGTGGTGCTCGATCTTACGGAAAAAAAGAAAGCCGAAGATGAGATTCGCCGCCGTAATCGAGAGCTTCACGCGCTTAACAATATCGCGGTCACTTTCAATCAATCTTTCGATCTGGAAGAGATTCTGCACCTCACCATGCTCCAGATTGCAGAGCTGTTTGCCAACGATACGGCGGGTGTCTACCTGTTTGACGAGGAATCCGGCGCCATGCGCAGAAAAGCAGGATTTGGGTATCGAAGTTCCCTGGTCACGGGGCATGAAACGTTTACTCTGCCCCCTGATTTTGTGGAGAAGGTTAAGCAACGCCGGCTAGAGCTGATCAATAGCAGAACCAAGATCGATTTTCCCGAGGTCATTCAGAAACTTATTGTGGCGGAAAAACTAAATTCATGGCTCTGGGTGATCTTGTGGCGCAAGGAAAAAATCCTGGGATTACTGGGCACCAGCAGCCGCACAGCGCGCGAATTCAGCTCTTCCGAGGAAAATGTGCTGATCGCGGTGGGCCGCCAGCTCGCGACCACCATCGAAAAAATCCAGCTCTATGATGAGACCAAGAGGGCCTACGAACATTTGCGACGCACGCAGGAACAACTTCTGCAAAGCGAGAAAATGTCGGCTGTCGGCCAATTGATTTCCGGCGTCGCCCATGAACTGAACAACCCTTTGACCGCCATTATCGGTTATACCCAGCTTCTGGAAACCGAGGAGTTGCAGCAGCGAAGCTCGGAATATGTGCAAAAACTTCTGAAGCAGGCGCAGCGGACCCAAAAGATCGTGCAGAACCTGCTGTCATTTGCGCGCCAGCACAAACCCCACCGCACGCACGTAGATCTAAGGAACGTGATCGAGGACACGATCGCATTGCGCGACTACGATCTTAAGGTCAACAACATTCTGGTCGAAAGAGACTTTCATCCCACCTTGCCTTCGGTGATTGCCGATCCTCATCAGTTGGAGCAGGTCTATCTCAACATCATCAACAACGCTGCCGACGCGATGATGGAGAGCGGACGTGGAGGGCTGTTAACCATAAGAGTGTATGCCGAAAACGGAGATGTAGTTTGTGAATTTCATGACACGGGTCCGGGTATCAATGATCCCAAGCATGTTTTTGATCCGTTCTACACCACCAAAAGCGTGGGCAAAGGCACGGGCTTGGGATTGAGTATCTGCTATGGCATTGTGAAGGAGCATGGCGGAGAGATATCCGCGCAGAATCATCCCCACGGCGGCGCCCAGGTGCAGATGCGTTTGCCAGTCGCGGTAGGTGAGAGGCCCTTGACGGAAGGCGAACGAATCGTGGCCCGCCGTGAATCCCGCCTCGAAGGCCGCGTGCTGGTGGTGGATGATGAAGAGATCGTGCTCGATTACGAGCGCGAAGTGCTCACCGCAGCCGGGCTGGATGTAATGGTTGCCACCTCCGGCGAACAAGCCCTCGCGTGGCTGCAACAGCAAAGTTTCG
>DASZFK010000307.1:0-1581 GCA_035939855.1 Candidatus Angelobacter sp. | reverse complement strand
TTTGTGAAGTTCACCAGTGAAAAGGTTTCCGCAATTAAACAGTTTCCTCAGTAGATTATGTCCGCCGATTTCTGTTGTTTCTCCGCGCAAGAAAAATGAAAAATGCTTACAATCGTTTGAGTAAAATACCTTCACAGGACTGCTTCTGTGGGCACACAGCTGGGCATTGCTGAAGAATTGATCTCGGTTTTGGAGAACACACGTTATGGCTGAACCACTGTTAATCGCGCAAAGTAAAGAACCAATTTATCTGCTGCCGCGCATGGCGAATCGTCATGGACTGGTGGCGGGAGCGACGGGAACGGGCAAAACGGTCACGCTGCAGGTGATGGCAGAAGCGTTCAGCAGCATCGGCGTACCGGTTTTTGCCGCGGACGTGAAGGGCGATCTTTCCGGCCTCAGCCAGCCTGGAACCGACAATCCGAAAATTGCGGAGCGCGTAAAGAAACTAAAACTGGATAAATTTGCGTTCGCGGGATGTCCAGCAACTTTATGGGACGTGCTAGGCGAACAAGGGCATCCGGTGCGCGCCACGATTTCGGAGATGGGTCCGCTACTCCTGGCGCGACTGCTGAATCTTAATGATGTTCAGGAGAGCGTACTGGCGCTGGTTTTCAAAATTGCAGACGATAACGGACTGCTCTTGCTCGATGTCAAAGATCTGCAGGCGATGCTCCAGTATGTTGGAGACAATGCCAAACAATTTCAAACGCAATACGGAAATATTTCCGCTGCCAGCATCGGCTCCATTCAACGGGGCATCCTGGCGATTCAACAGCAGGGTGGAGAGAAATTTTTCGGCGAACCGGCGCTGAATCTGGATGATCTGTTGCAAGCCGATTCAAATGGACATGGCTTCGTAAATATTCTTGCCGCCGACAAACTCATTCAATCGCCAAAGCTGTATGCCACTTTTCTGCTATGGATGCTGACAGCACTGTTCGAGCAACTGCCAGAGGTTGGCGATCCCGACAAACCAAAGCTGGTTTTCTTCTTTGATGAAGCGCACCTCCTTTTCTCTGACCTGCCGAAGAGTATCGAAGACAAGGTCGTCCAGATTGTGCGGCTGATCCGGTCGAAGGGAGTTGGCGTCTACTTTGTTACGCAGAACCCTTTGGATCTTCCGGAGACCGTCCTTGGCCAGCTCGGCAATCGGGTGCAGCATACCTTGCGTGCCTTTACGCCAAAGGATCAGAAATCGGTACGTGCCGCGGCGGAAACGTTCCGGCCTAATCCTACATTGAAAATTGAAGAAGTGATCACGCAGTTGGCCGTTGGAGAAGCGCTGGTATCATTTCTGGATGATGCGGGAACACCAAGTATCGTGGAGCGAGCGCTAATTTGCCCGCCGCACAGCCAGATCGGGCCGATCACGCCTGAGCAACGCAAGGAATTGATTCAGAACTCCGTGGTGGCGGGTGTTTATGAAAAGATGGTCGATCGCGAGTCGGCTTTCGAAATCTTGAAGGCGCGGGCTGGGCAACCGTTGCCGGCGCAGGGCGGAACTGGCGGTGTCACTGGGGCTGCGCCCGGCGCTCCCGCATCACCGCCGTGGTACGAAAATATTCCAGGAATGAGCCA
>DASZFK010000306.1:0-4909 GCA_035939855.1 Candidatus Angelobacter sp. | reverse complement strand
TCGCCAGGACCTGCTGAACGAAATGTTCGCGCCCCCGAAGAAAAAAGGGAGTTAACCATGCAAACTGCTAAAAGCCTCTTTGTCGTCCTCTTTCTGCTGCTCACGGTTGCCTCGGCCGCCGGGCGGCGCGACCCGCTTACCGAGGCTGAAACCGATAAACTGCGTGAAGTAGCTCTTGAACCTTTCAAACGCCTGAAGCTGTTGGTGGAGTTCTCTGAAGCCCGCCTGTTGGCCATCGACCAGATGCGCTCTGACCCGAAACTCGCCGATGGTAGAGGGAAAAAAGTCCATGACCTGCTCGAAGACTTCACCGCCATCCTCGATGAGATCAACAGCAATCTCGATATGTACGCTGGACGCCCTTTGAACAAGGACGACAAAAAGGACTTCCGAAAAGGCGTGAAGTTGGTCATCGAAGCCGACGACAAGTTTGAGTTGAAATTGCGGACGTTGAAGGCCGCCGGCGATACCGATCCTCAAGCCAAAGTCGAGGCCCAGGAGTATCGATACGTCTTACAGGATGCCGAAGATGCCCTGAAGTCCAGCGCTGATGTTGCCCGGGAATATATGAACGACAAAGATCAGGACAAGGATGCTGGACAAAAGAAGCGATAAGATTAAGGAATTTCTACTCTACATAGCTTCCTGGTCTGGCAGCAGCCACGGCAGCGGCAATTCCCGCTAATCTCTTCCGTATGGGACCCCAACGTCCTTGCATTAGCACCACGAGAGCAATCGTTCGACCTTCGAGATTCTGCTGATACTTGATGCGTTTGTCAGCCGTCACGATGACTTGAAAACCTGCATTCTCGGCGACACGCAGTAAATCGCCGTTCCGCAATGTATCCCAACCGCGCTCTCGTGTTTCGGTCACGGTATGTTCGCCAAGCGCGCGGGCAAGGCCACGTGGAACATTGTTGTCGAACAGAATAAGCACGGCTTAAAGGTTGTTGTCTGTGTCGAGACTATGAATAGCAAAGTCGAGCACGGCTTTAATCTCTTCGCGAGAAACAGGATATTGCTCAATGATCTCGTCAACGGTCATGCCATCCTCAAGGTTTTCAAAAACGAGCTTAACCGGTGTCCGCGAATTACGAAACGTCCATGCGCCGCTCACCTTGCCAGGAATGCTCTCAACAGCGGGACACTGTGACCAATCAAGAGTTGCCATTGCCAGATCCTTTCTCTCAAAGGATAAATGTTTTCAGACGTTTCAGCATTACGAAAAGCCAGGTAGAACCGGGTAGCAATTTAAGGCGAATCTAGCGTCTGGGAAAAATCCAGTAATCTCATTTCTTCCGAATTTTTCTCTGTGCTAATCTGAATTCGGTGAACCCTAGAGTTGCGAGTCTTTTTGAGCAGGCGTACCGGGAGTTGCGTCCCCGAGCGCCGATTCCAATTTTCACGGTACAGTTCTTTCCTTTTGCCAATCTCAATAACACCATTCGATTACGCGAAGGACAGGTCCTGGTGCGGCTCTCTGACCTGATGGAAGGTGCCGCGGACGATGTACTGCACGCCATTCTTCACATCCTCATTGCCAAGCTTTATGGCAAGGAGATCGATAACGGCCATGCGGCCCGCTTTCGCAAATTCGCCGGCAGCCAGAGCATCTCGTCTAAAACTCATTTGATCCGACAGATGCGCGGGCGCAAGAAGATCCAGGGCCCTAATGGCACGCACTACGACCTGGAACATATCTTTGACGACTTGAATGCCAGATTCTTTTATGGCCTGATGGCGCGTCCGCAAATGACCTGGAGTTCCAATCACTCACGCCAGAGCCTGGGACATTACGATCCGGCGCACAACACCATTGTTATCAGCCGGGTCTTTGATCGTCCCGGCGTTCCACGCTATGCGGTCGAGTACCTTGTTTACCACGAGATGCTTCACCTGCGACACCCGGTCAAGCTGCGCGGGAGCCGTCGCTGCGTGCATGGACCAGCATTTCAAGCGGAAGAGAAGCTGTTTCCTCAATTGGACGAGGCGAAGAAGTATTTGAAGCAACTGTGACCATTGCCCATAATTGCCAAAATTGCCATAAATGCCAAAATTGATGAGTGTGCCTTTCCTGAGTGAGCAACTTGGTTTCAGTCAGGCTGCAATTTGTTCCGCGAGAGCAGCCAACTGATCCGGGGTGGCTTGGAGACGATAGAGAGGCACAGAGCCTGTGGCCAGGCGTAGTTTGTAGGGTTGTGCTCCGGTCATGTAATCGCAGCTCAGGCCGGCGGCGAGCGACTGGCGGGTAGTTTCGTAGATCAGGCTCATTGCGGGTGAAAGCTTTTCATATTCGCGGTCGAATAGTCCCGTATAGAAGCGTCGAACATCACCATCTCGAAAGGTAACCAAGGCTGCGGCTAGATGTGATCGACATTCCAAGACAAAGACTTCACAGCGCTGCTGTTCCCTTCGGGCCGCCTGAATGATGAATTCCACACGGGCAGCATCATGGAAGAGGCTGGCTGTGCTCTGAGCTGCTTTTTTCGCGTAAATGTTTCGGAGAAGTTCGGAATGGCTGCCGTCGTAGCTCTTTAGCTCAAATCCCAGTTTCTGGAATCGGCGGATGTTTCTCCCCAGTCGATTGTGCGCAGCCGAGAATTGCTCAGCCGAGATTTCGGTGTGATCTACCAGCGGCGCGTCGGTAAATGGAAATAAGGTCAGGAGTTTTTTGGCAGGGTCTTGGCTACCTCTTAGGGTCGAGGCCGCCGACAATCGTCTGCAGGTTCCTTCGCTTCCGCTCAGGATTTCGCCTGCAGGCTCCCGGTCGGCTTCGCCTCCCTCACGCCTGCAAAACGGCTCAAATTCCATGAACGCCACCCGCTCGGGCTCGCGTACGGCAACAATCTCCAGACATTGTTGCGTTTGCGCCAGGACCGAAAGCGCAATCCTTAAAAGTGAGTCTCTGTTGTCGCCACAGAACAGAAAAGTCCGATAGTCAAACAACTCTTCTCCTATCAGACGCAATGTGCCATCGGCTCTGTGGCGGACGGCGGGAACAATGGCCAGCCCATAGGATGTTTCGGCACAGACAACGAAGAGGGGTTCACGATCCTGAAAAGTCCTGGCAGCCAGCAGGTTCCAGTCAAAATCCTGGAAGATCGTGTAGCAGGATTCATTACAAATGGATTCCCAGCGCGAGCGAAGCTTTTCAAGTTCCCAGACAGAAGAACAGATAGTTACCCGTGGCACAGATAGGGTTAGACGCAGCAATACTTACCTAGGTTGGAATCGGAAAAATCGGGTGATCGGTTCATCGGGTGATCGGGTGATCGGAAAGCACTGGCCAGCGACATTACAGCTTACTTGACAATGAGTAGAGCTTCTCTACTCAGATCCGCATTTTGGCAGCAGCCAGAGGCTAGTAGCTATCTTCCGATCACCCGATGAACCGATCACCCGATCACCCGATGCTTCCAGCCCGATTCCTTTTCAATATGTTGACTGTCTCCACCTAGCTGGGTAAAATTCTAATTGAAATTGAAATTGAAATTCATTTTCAAGATTGAGCTATGCTCCAAGCCCTGATCGTCACCCTCCGAGAAGGCATTGAGGCAGCCCTGATCGTAGGGATTACTCTCGCCTATCTCACCAAAATCGGACGTACTGACCTACGCAAGACCGTTTATGCGGGCCTGATTGCTGCGTTTGTGGGCAGCCTGGCAGGGGCGCTGGCGCTCTCCCGGATGGGCCTGAATAGCGACACCTTTGAGGGCTGGGTCGAACTGGTGGCCGCGTTTTTTGTAACCAGCATGGTTATTTTCATGGCGCGGGCAGCCCGCAAACTCAAAGGCGAGATTGAAACCAAAATCGGCTCCCTGGCGGGTGCAGGCTCCCACTGGGGCGTTTTTGCCTTTGTCTTTCTGATGGTCTTTCGCGAGGGCGTGGAAACGGTGCTGATCCTCTCTGGCGTCTCGCTGAACTCTACCGAACTGATGAGTTTTATCGGCACGCTGCTGGGAGTGGCGCTGGCGGTGGTGTTTGGCGTGATGTTTGTAAAAGGAAGCGTCCGCATCAACTTGCAAAAGTTTTTCCGGGTCACCAGCGTCATATTGTTTTTCGTCGCCTTCCAGCTTGCAATTACTGGATTACATGACCTCTCTGAGGCCGGCATTTTGCCTTCGAGCAAACGGGAGATGTCACTGGTTGGTCCGATCGTCCGGAATAATGCTTTCTTCTTTGTCGCGATCCTGGCGCTTACCTGCCTGATGGTGTTGCTGGAATACCGGCGCAAAAGCCCTGCAGCAGGAGTAGCAGCTTCCAAGGCAGAAGAAAGAAAGCTGCAATGGATGGCGCGACGAGAGCGACTGTGGGCGGTCACATTGTGCCTTACCACGCTGCTGTTTATTCTCGCCATTACCGTTGAATTCGTTTATGCCAAGAGCACCGAGGTGCTTTCCAAGGCGGACGCAATCACTTTTGACAACAGCGGACAAGCCAAGATTGCGGTTACGGGTCTAGAGACAGGCGACTTGCATCGGTACAGCGCGAACATCAATGGCACGGAGGTGCGTTTTCTTCTGTTTCGGAAATCACCGGAGAAAGTCGAGGCCGTTTTCGATGCCTGCCAGATCTGCGGTCCTACAGGTTTTTACAAGACCTCACACGGAATCGCGTGTAAGCATTGTGCTTCTCCAGTCAACCCGGAGACTGTGGGCCAGCCTGGAGGCTGCAATCCGATTCCACTGAAATTGAGCCAGGAGGACAAAGACAGTCAAGGGAAAGTCAGTGCCGTAATCGTGGCTCGCGATGATCTTTCCAAACAGCTTGGAGTGTTCACCAAGTAAACACCATGTTTGCCCGTCTCTTATTCGAGTCCTTTCGTCGTCAGGTACGGCGGAAGGCATTCGCTGTGTTGGCCATCACCTTAGGCATGAGCATCACCACGGCCATGGTCTCTGTGGCTACC
>DASZFK010000305.1:0-5736 GCA_035939855.1 Candidatus Angelobacter sp. | reverse complement strand
AGGAATCAAAGATACAGCTTTACCACCTGCCATCAGCGCTACAGCTCTCTTGAGGATTTCATAGACGGTTGCAGGGAGTCTGATCTTCTCTCCGCTTGTGGTGACCAGACTCGGAATGCCTCGGTTAAGCAACTGTTCGAGCCTTTCGACCGCCGGTTGTTCCTGAGCCTGGATCGTTATTGGTTCTTGTGTTGCAACTGCCATATTTCAAGCATATCACAATAGTCGAAATACTCGAAATAGTCGAATTGTCTATCTCCGGCTTGCTGGCGGTACGATGCCATTCAGTCGCAAGTATTCCACCAACTGGCCGTAATGATCGGAGATGTGCCAGACCATTGCAGTCAGGGCTGAAAGACGATTTGGGCCCCAATACTGCCCCGGATTCGGATGCAAGAGATTGTCAGCGCTCGTGTCGGCAATGACCTTGTCAGTCATCGCGAAGGAATCGCGGAGATATGCCAGAATCTCGGCTTTTGTCGTTGCTGGATTTGGACCGCCGAGGTCGCATCGCGCCGGTGTTTTTTCGCCGGACATCTGTTTGGCCCACGCCTCATTGCCGCACGCCACATGCTTGACCTGCTCGCCAAATGTCCGGGCATCTTTGAATTCACCCTGCGTGGGCTTGAAGCTCCACTTATCTTCCGGCATGGCCTCAGCCAGGCTGGTGACGTCTCGCTCCACGTCTTTCCAAATGAAATTGATGGAATCAGCGATGGTTTTGGGCTGGGGCGGACGTTTCTGGGCAAACGCCGCTGAACCCAACAGAACTGTGATCATCATTAGGGCCCAAAAATGTTTTGTCATAAGTCCTCCAGTCCACTTTGCTCGCAAATTTCTCATAGACTAAATCAAAAACCAAAACCTTTGGCCGCGAATACACGCGAATGAACACGAATCAAGATCAAAACAAAAGAAGAAAAAGGCAGCAACAACAGGAATGTGAAAGAACATTTTTTTGATTCCGTTTTTTTGTTTTTTATTCGTGTTAATTCGCGTGTATTGGTGGCTAAAAAAGGTTTTAGTTTTTCTCAGTCTTCGTGTCTCCGTGGGTGGGTTTTGCTTCAGATTGTTTAGTTCGACCACGCCGCCGGCTTGCGCTCCCAGCGATGCTTCTTTAATTCAGCCAGTAAATTGCCGTCAAGCGGCCCGGCGTCACTCAGGGCCAGATTCGCACGCACGTGCTCCGGTTTGCGCATTCCCACGATGACTGTACTCACAACCGGGTTGGAGAGGATAAAGCGCAGCGCCAACTCCGGAAGCGTCATGCCATCCGGAAGGATCGCCTTAAGCCGCTCCACTCGCGCCACAGTAGCGCGAAGGTTTTCGGGATTGAAATATCCGGCGCGCCAGTCGCCCTCGGCAAATTGAGTGGCCGCAGTCAGTTTTCCACCCAGGCTGCCTTCGTCGAGTGGGACCCGCGCTATTACGCCAACGTTCAACTCGCGGCAAAGCGGGAAAAGTTCATCTTCCGCATCCTGGTCAAAGACGTTGTAGATGACCTGAACCGTATCTACCAGGCCGGTCCGCAGAGCCTTGATTCCATTGGCCGGCTCCCATCGATTCAGGCTCAAACCAAACGCGCGCACCACTCCATCCTGCTTTAGTTTCTTGATGGTCTCTTGAAATTCCCGATGCTCGGCCCAACTGTCGTCCCAAACGTGCAGTTGAAGCAAATCAATGGTCTCGACCTGGAGTTTCTTGCGGATCATGTCTGCATGGCGCAAAACATGTTCAGCAGGAAAGACATCGGTGTAGGCGTCTTTGGGCGAAGCCGGCCACTTGCGATTCATTGGCGGGACCTTGGAAGCTGCGAAGAGATGCTTGTTGGAATTGCGTTGCAACGTCTCACCCAGGAATCCATCGCTCCGCCCATCTCCGTACGCCCAAGCCGTATCAAAAAAATTGCAGCCCAAGTCCACCGCAAGTTGCAGCGCATTCCTGGACTCAGCATCCTTGGAGTCCGGCCAACTGCCCATGCCCCAGAGTCCGTGTGCCATCTCACTGACCTCGAAATTTGTCCGGCCCAGCTTGCGGAATCTCATCTTTCATCCTTTCGTTTCCTGAAACGTCACGCATACGCCATTTGGATCAATGGCGCTGAACTCTTTCGTGCCCCACGGCTTGGTTTGCAACGGACCGTTGGGATGTACCTGGCCCCCTCGTTGCTGGTATTCGGCATACAGGGCTTCGATACCTTTTACAGCAATGCGCACCATGGTTTGATCGCCGATGGTGCGCGCCAACACTTTGTCGCTCATACCGCCGATGTGCAGATAAGCGTCGCCCCGGTTGATTCCTGCATAAGTAGGCGGGGTCTGGTCACGAAAAGTTTCCTTGAAGCCGCAGATTTCGGTCCACCAGCGAAGAGATTCGG
The DNA here is from genome assembly GCA_035939855.1 of Candidatus Angelobacter sp. GTDB lineage: Bacteria > Acidobacteriota > Terriglobia > Terriglobales > Acidobacteriaceae > Angelobacter. The sequence goes on along the minus strand of DASZFK010000305.1, from coordinate 3,359 downwards.
CAGTATCGGCGGCAGGCAGAACAGGGATAGCGCTCTTGACGATGGCATCCATAGACAGAAAAGCATAAAAGAAACTGAAGGTAATTGCCTAGCTCGCGGTTGACGCTTCTACCTTGTGGGTGTTTTCCTAGAAAGATGGAATTGCGCAAGGACCCCATTACGCGCTCCTGGGTGATCGTCGGCGGCGAAGAGGGGAGCAGCCGGCCATTGGAAGGTTGTCCTTTTTGTCCGGGATCGCCTTGTCAGCCGCAGGTGATCACGACACTACCCGCGAGCGAATCTGGCGGCGGCCCGGTGATGGCCGTGGTGCACCCCTCCCCGCTCTATCGGATTGAAGGCGAGCCGCAGCGGCGTTCAGAGGGCATATATGACGTCATGAACACCGTGGGTGCGCACGAGGTACTGGTGCAGAGCATTCGCCACGACATCGAGCTGTGGCAATCTTCCGATGCTGAGATTTCCCAATTCCTGCTTCTGGCGGCCAACCGCATCCATGATCTGAAACAGGATTTGCGTTTCAAGTATGTGACATTGTTCAAGAACTATGGGGCGTTGTCGGGACAGGAGTTCGATCATCCAGTTTCCCAAATTACGGCGACCACGTTTGTGCCCAGGCGAGTGCTTTATGAGTTGCGGGCCTCCCGCGACTACTACCTCGAAAAAGAGCGTTGTGTTTTCTGCGACAGCTTGAACCAGGAGATGCGTACTCCGATCAGGATTGTTGAAGCTACGAATGGTTATGTCGCGCTCTGTCCGTTCGCGTCGCGTGTCCCCTTCGAGGTCTGGATCATGCCGCGGAAGCACGATGCCTCATTTGAGAGGATGGTGATGGCGAAATCGGGCAATCTCGCTGAGCTCAGCAGCATGTTGCGGCGCACGCTGCAGCGGGTGATCGCCATTTCCGATTCTTTCCATCTGGTGCTCCATTCCGTTCCCAATACTTATCAGAAATCCAATATCCTTCAATATTGGAAAACCGTCGATGAGGACTATCACTGGCATATCGAGATACTTCCAGTCGTAGGCGCGCGGGCCAAACCCTATTTCCTCAAGGAGGTCTATTACAGCCCCATTTCTTCTGAAGCAGCCGCAGAACGGTTGAAAACCCTGCGCGTAAGGTAAAAAATGCGACGATGTCAGAGTGGAACAATCCCACAGCGCTTACGATTTCAGAAGAAGGAAATCTGCGAGTCATCGAAGGTCCACCATGCCGTGAACTCATGCGCACTGCCAAGGATGTGGACCTGATCATCGAGGCATGTTTCTCCGCGCATATCAACTCCACGCTTCTCTATGCTTGCAATCTTCCACCGAGATTCTTCGATCTGAGTTCGGGAGAAGCCGGGACCATCTTGCAAAAGCTGCGGAACTACAGGATTCGTCTTGCGGTCGTGTGTACTCCAGAAGATGTCCAGTTCAATAGCAAATTCCGCGACATGGTGAACGAAGAAAAACGTCTAAACCACTTCCGCCTGTTCGACTCCCGCGACGCAGCTCAAGAATGGTTTGGGTAAAGCGGGCATATCTTAACTTCAATCCTTCTCTGCGCGCCCTGCGGCCTCTGCGGTTGATTCTGATCCCTTTCTGTCCATCGCGCCCTTTGCGGTGAACCAGCCAGATCCAGCAGAAACTTTGACTTAGCAAATACAACTTGGGAGCGCCTTAACTCATCTTGTACTAGTGAACCAAATACACGCAGACAGTGTGCGTGAAGTAGTGTGGGTCGAACCAATGGCGAATCGAGTTCTTATTCCACCTCCCCAGGGTTTTTATCGTAGCGCTCCCACCCCGAATCTTCTGAGGGAAATGGACGAGTCGATGTTGAAGTCCCTTTACAGAAATGTAAAGGACGCACTCTTTCCCGAGAAGCTTCCTCCGCTCCGGCTCACATCACGCCCGGTTGCCGTAAGAGAGATCTGGAGTAGAGGAAATCAGAAAAAGGCAGCTGCCAGTTCGCTCATGCTGCATGGGCTCATGGTGGCGGCAATCGTAGGCATAACCATCCTCACCATGCGTGCTACGAAGGTGATGGCCAAGCCTGATGAGCACGTGACGCTGATTGCTCCCACCATCTCAAAATACGAGCCGGTCATGACGCCGAAAGTTGCCAAGAAGCAACTGGCGGGTGGCGGCGGCGGTGGAGAGCACGCCAAGCTCTTTGAGAATAAGGGCCACCTGCCCAAGATTGCTCCTCAACAATTCACTCCCCCGACGGTTGAAATTCGTAATACAGCGCCGAAGTTGGTCATGGAAGCTACAATCGTGGCGCCTCCCAACGTCAAATTGCCCGACAACCCTAACTTGCCGAACCTCGGCAATCCAATGTCATCAAGAGTAACCGGGCCCGTTTCCAATGGCACCGGCTCCGGCGGCGGCATCGGTTCAGGAAACGGCGGCGGCGTTGGCTCCGGTTCCGGTCCGGGACACGGCCCAGGCCAGGGTGGCGGTTATGGCGGGGGCGTTTACAAGATCGGCGAGATCGGCGTTTCTGCCCCTGTTCCGAAATTCACTCCTGATCCGGATTATTCTGAAGAGGCGCGCAAGAGCAAGACGCAAGGCATGGTGACCGTAGGTGCAATTATCGGAGCCGACGGCCGTCCCCGCAATTTGCATATCATCCGCAGCTTAGGCATGGGCCTGGACCAGAAAGCCCTGGAAAAGGTGAAAACCTGGCTCTTTGAACCTGGTAAGAAAGATGGTCAACCCGTAGCCGTTGCGATGAATATCGAAGTCGATTTTCATTTGTACTGAGGAGAAGCTAGTAGCTGCTGGCTTTTAGCCTTTAGCCCCAATACTGTTCATTTAGGTTGTCGGAACCTGAGTGATCAATAGCCTTTGTCGGTCATGAAAAGAAAAACATGTGCCGCCCCTACGGGGCTTGCGCTCGATTCTTCCATATTCCCAGGATTCCGCTTCGCTCCATCCTGGGCTACTTTCAATACACAAAGTGCCGGTAGGCACGACCCGAAAATAGCCCGGCACGTAGCATTAGCGGAGTGCCGGATACTGTTCCACACGGGATGAGAGTCCCGCAGGGACGACTGGGTCTGTACAATGACGTTCTGAAACGACATGGGATTTGTTCCCTTGGGGAGAATGACTCAGCCGTCCCTTCGGGACTTGGCAGGACCCTAATTGTTGTACCCGGCATTCCGCTAACGCTCCATGCCGGGCTACTTTCGGTCGCCCCTGCGGGGCTGGGCTATCGTGACACTCAGTTTCCTCTTCATTTCCCCTAGGTGAACAGTGTTGCCCTTAGCCCTTAGTATTTAGCTATTAGCCCTGGCCATTTCTCCGACTGGCAAATTGTGCTTGCAACTCCAGATGTGTGGTGTAGGATCCCCCGATCCCCCGATCCC
>DASZFK010000304.1:0-10446 GCA_035939855.1 Candidatus Angelobacter sp. | reverse complement strand
TCTCGTTGAAACTCCCTGACGCTGCATGGTCGCCCGAGTCACTTCGGGGTTCCTTCGGCTTCACCTCAGGGCAGGCTCTTCGACTGCGCCCTCCCTCCTGCGTCGGTCGGGCTTGCTCAGGATGACAATGGGATAGTGGATTTGATCTTAGAACAGCTATTATAAAATGCGTCTGCTCTACCGCACTTCCGCAATCAATTGATCGCGGCCTCATTACTGAGAACTGCATAAATAATGCAATGGACAGATCTTCGCGAGGGACGTATGTGCAGGGGCTAAAGCCCGATGTCACCTACTTTGCGACAAGTAACACTGGAAATGCGGTTTGGTTTATTCGAGGTGCCGGTTGAGCACGGTTTGGTTACTAGGCGAAAAATCGAGGATCGCCGAAGTGCCTCTCAATCTGACGTAGAATATTGACGCATTCTCGGGGTCCTTCACTCCGCGCCTATGATTTTCTCAAGCTAAGTTTTTTGGCGGCGCTGCGCTCAGGATGACAGAGTGAGAGGGGATCGCAGAACAGAGAGGCATTTTTCTAAAGTAAGTGACATTGGGCTAAAGCCCGATTGATTTTTAACCTTTTACGGCACGGCTAAAGCTCCTTCGGCGCACCTCAGGACAAGCTATGCCCTGATACCTTCAAAGGCTAAAGCCGTTGAATTTCCGCAAGCTCTATTTTTTCCGTAACCTATTGAGCATCAACTCTGCATCGTCCTGCGTCATAATGAATCGTCCAGACTATTAAACAATTCGGTTGGAGTCGTCCCCATGACAACTATTCTGACCCAGCAGCAGCGCCAATTCGCGCAGTACGTTTTGATGTTCGAGCGGTTTGTTTTCGGCCAGTCTTTGCCATACGAAATGGCGCAGAATGAACTTGCCCTGGCGTTTCAGCGAGCAACATTAGGATGTGCGGAAAACAAGCTTGAGCAAACTGGGTTTAAAGAGTTTTTTTGCGGCTTGTACCTTCAATACCGGGACCAGATGGAACTCTATTTCAGCGGTGACCTATACACGCTGGTACAGCGCACTTTTGCAAAGCATCGTTTCGGAGAAGCGGGTCTCATGCCCGAGCCAATGCCCGCTTCTGAAGGATTCGGTTACTCAATTGATCTGGCCGACAATCTGCTTCGGCTTCTGTGGCTGGCGACACGGTTGTCAAATGCGGTTGGCGAGAAAGCGGACCTTAAGACTGTGGTTGCCGCCATCGCGCAGGATGTGGAATGTTTGGGAGAACTCGAGCGCAATGGCATTCGGTTCAAGCAGGAACTCTCCGATTTTAATCAAGTTCTCAATGTTGTTTTCTTTGCCACCTACAACGCCATGCTGAACCAGGAGCGGACAGTAAGCTTCGATTTAGATGATCAGTTTCGGCCACCCTTTACGGCCGTGGTGAAGACACCTTCTGGGCCGGGTGAGCCGATGAAAAGAGCACGGCTTAAGCTGAACAACCAGCAGATTGCGGACATTTCCTGGCCTGAGAACCCCATGACCCGCGTGCCCGTCGAGCTGCAAGAGCACAATTTGGTGGAATTCGAATTTGACCTGCCAGATTTCGGCGGTATGGAAGTTGTGATTCGAGGAAACAGGCGATGAATTTGTGAATGCCACGAAGAGAGATTTGGGATTGAAAGCTTGTATGCCGCCCGCTACGCGGGCTTTGGGTTGTCTTGAACTCTGTACCCACAGCTGGCGCTGTGGGCTATGTGTATCATCGCCAGCTTCGCTGGCTTGGCTTTTCTCAATATTGTAGAAACTCCAGCGTCCGCTACGCGGTCTTTGGGTTGTCTTGAACTCTGTACCCACAGCTGGCGCTGTGGGCTATAGGTATCGTCGCCAGCTCGCTGGCTTGGCATTCTCAATATTGTTAGGGTTGTTTCCAAACTGTTAAGGTTTCCAACAACTGGAATCAATTTGATAGTCAATATCTAAATTAATAGCCGAACCTACCTACCTTAGTTTATTTTGACTGTCTCTATCCAGCAGCTACCATCCTATCGCGATTTCATTTGCATCTCATGAGCTAACTAACACTCGCAATTCCCGGGTGACGGATATTTTCCTCGACATAATGAGTGTCAGCAGGTGTGGTTGATACTCACTGGAAATTGAGAGCAGAAACAGGGTTGCGAGAACGGCATATTTATGAAGTGGGCCCCAGGTTCAGTCGTCATTTCAGGTTTGTGCGTTTTTGGATTGTTGTTAGGTTTCTTCCCCGCGTATTGCTCGGCTCAAGCTGCCACGCAAGGTCAATGGTCGGCGCTGGAGACATGGCCGACGCGGGCCATTCATACCAGTCTATTGCCCGATGGCCGGGTGCTTTTCTTCTCCTATTATGATGAGGCGCTCCAGCCTAACATCTGGGACCCGGCAACGGATACCTTTGCGCCCACGGCGGCCTCGGCTTACTCGCTCTTTTGCGCCGGCCATACAACTATGGCGGATGGCCGCATCTTCATCGCCGGCGGCCACATCGCGGACTACACCGGGTACGCTCATGCCGAAATTTACGATCCGTTCAAGAACACCATGACCCAGGTGGCGGACATGAACGCGGGCCGGTGGTATCCGACGCTTACCGTGCTGGCCAACGGCGACATTCTGACGGTTTCGGGTGATGTAAATTCCAATACGAATGTCAATACATTGCCGCAGGTATTTCAGTTCGCCACCGGGACATGGCGTAGTCTCACCTCGGCACAATTGTTGATGGACCTCTATCCAGTCATGCTTGTGGCTCCGAACGGACAGGTGCTGAATGCCGGTCCGCAGCCGACGACGCGTTATCTCGACACCTCGGGCACAGGTTCATGGACGGACATTGCCACCATGAACTTCAACGCCCCGCGCGATTACGGCCCGGGCCTGCTGTACGAGACAGGCCAGATACTGGAACTCGGCGGGCACGATCCACCTACAGCCACAGCAGAGACTCTCGATCTTACGGCGGCTACACCCGCCTGGACACTTACCAGCAACATGCACTTTGCCCGCCGCCACCACAATGCCGTTGTCCTGCCGGATGGCAAGGTATTCGTGGTGGGCGGAAGCAGCGGAGGTGGTTTTGACGATTCCAAGAATCCTGTGTATCCCACAGAAATGTGGGACCCGGCCACCCGACAGTTCACGGTGATGGCCAGCATTGCGGTGTATCGCGGTTACCACTCGACAGCTCTACTCTTGCCGGACGGGCGGGTGCTCTCTGCGGGTGGGAATGTCGCCGGTCCCAGCGCCCAGATATTTTCCCCACCTTATCTTTTTGCAGGTACGCGTCCCAGCATTTCTTCTGCGCCCACCAGCGTAGGTTATGGCCAGACCGTCTTCATCGGCACGCCGGATGCCACCAACATTACAAAGGTGGCATGGCTGCGCAACAGCTCGACCACTCATACCAACGACATGGGCGCGCGATTCATGCATTTGAGCTTCACCAAGGTCAATGGTGGATTGAATGTAACCATGCCGGCCAACGGCAATCTTGCCCCGCCGGGTTATTACATGCTGTTTCTCCTTAACGCCTCAGGAATTCCTTCAGTGGCCGCGATCGTCCAGATCACGCAAAACGGCGGCGCTACGGGGACGCTGACCGGCAACGTAACGAACACTTCCGGCGCACCGCTGAACAATGCGCAGGTCACGAGCGGGGGCGTCTCCGCCAGCACGGCGCCCGATGGCACATACACACTCAATAATGTGCCTGCCGGACCGACCACAGTAACGGCAACGTTGCAGGGCTACCAGAGTGGATCACAGAGTGTCACGGCCATGGCCGGAAGCAGCACGAGCGTTCCTGCGATTCAGCTTGCGCCAACCAACCCCGGCACGATCACCGGAAATGTCATGGACAACTCTGGAAAGGCCATCGTTGGAGCAACGGTAAGCGGCGCCGGTCTTACGATTACTACGGATGCCAATGGAGCCTATACGCTGGGCAACGTTCCTGCCGGGTCAGTGGCGCTCACTGCTTCTGCAAGCGGGTTCCAGCCTGCTTCGGAATCAGTTACGGTCACCGCGGGCAATACAACAACAGCACCGGCGATGACCCTCGTTTCCAATAATGGCAACGTCACGGGCAAGGTGTTTGACTCTGCGAACAATGCCATCAGCGGAGCCACGGTCAGCTTTGGCGGCGGGACTGCGACCACCGATGCGACCGGCACTTACAACTTCATCAACCTTCCAGCGGGAACCATTCAACTGGTCGCTTCGGCCACCGGCTTTCAAAGCGTGACCCAGAATGTGACCGTCGTAGCCGGGACTACAACCACGGCAAATTTCACGCTGACTCCGGCGCTTCGCTTCATTGCGTCCACGCCATGCAGGGTTGCGGACACGCGAAATCCGAACGGCCCCTTTGGCGGGCCGTTCATGAGCTCCGGAAGCACACGTTCTTTCGCGATCCCAAGCAGCGCATGCAACATTCCTTCTACGGCGCAGGCTTACTCTCTCAACGTTACTGTGGTGCCCCACGGCAAGCTTGCTTATCTGACTATGTTTCCGTGCGGACAACAACAGCCGTTTGTTTCGACACTGAACTCCGATGGCCGCGTTAAGGCGGCCGGGGCGATCGCACCCGCCGGCACCAATGGGGCGGTGTGCATCTACGTCACGGATGACACAGACGTGATCCTCGACATCAACGGTTACTTTGTTCCCTCGACTAACCCGTCCGCTCTGGCCTTTTTCCCAGTCACACCGTGCCGCCTGGTTGACACTCGCTTAGCGACCGGACCTTTAGGCGGACCGTCGCTTCAGTCCAATACACAAAGGTCATTCCCTGTTCGTTCCAGTTCCTGCAATCTGCCTGCGGCGGCACAAGCATATTCCCTGAATTTCACCTCCGTGCCTAAAGGAGGGCTGGATTACATAGTTACATGGCCGACGGGACAATTGCAGCCGAATGTCTCTACGTTGAACGCACCCACCGGCGCGATTACTGCCAATGCGGCCATCGTGGGGGCGGGAACGAATGGCGCAATTTCGGTGGTTGCCTCCAACGATTCGGACCTGGTTGTCGACATCAATGGATACTTCGCGCCACCCGGCCCAGGCGGTCTATCGCTTATTAACGTGGCACCGTGCCGGGCACTCGATACGCGGATTCCGGCGGGGAGTCCTCCATTCAAAGGATCTCGGGACGCAAACATTGCCGGCAGCGGCTGCGGCGCACCGGCTGCGGCACAGGCGTTTGTGCTGAATGCCACGGTGGTGCCCTCGGGCATACTCGGATACCTGACCCTGTGGCCTCAAGGAGCAACTCAGCCACTGGTTTCCACTCTGAATGCCAATGATGGCGCTATCACTTCGAACATGGCGATTGTGCCCACAACCAATGGCTTGATCAGCGCTTTCGCCCAGGACCCGACGCAGTTAGTCCTGGATCTTTCCGGATATTTCGCGCCGTGATGGAGGCTACGTGAACGTTTACTTTCAGAAAGGTCGCTCGATGATCAACATGAATCGCAAGGTCGCCTTCATGCTCACAGGATTGGTGCTGCTCGCTGCGGCGGCGCAAGGGCAGAGCTATTCAATCACCGATCTGGGTACATTGAAGCTGGGTAGCGCCCGTATTCACGATATCAATTCTCTAGGCCAGGCAGTCGGAGCTTCCGGGGCTCCACACGGTTCCGGCACGCGCGCATTTTTCTGGAGCCGTAAAACCGGCATGGTTGATCTGGCTTCCCTGCCCCACGGCGATTACAGCGTGGCCTCGGGCATCAACGATTCCGGCCAGGTTGTAGGCACTTCAAATTCCCAGAATGGGATGCGGGCATTTTTATGGACATCTGCCAACGGCTTGCAGAAGTTGGCTGTGCTCTCCGGGACAAATTCTTCCAGCGCCTACGCTATCAATGGGGCCGGCCAGATTGCCGGTGCTTCCGGAAGCCACGCGACTCTCTGGAACGGAAACACTGCGAAAGATCTGGGCACGCTGGGAGGCGCGTGGAGCGAGGCACACGGCATCAACAGTGACGGGCAGGTGGTAGGCGTTTCCGATACAAGCTCCGGCCCTCATGCATTCTTGTGGAAAGACGGCGCTCCCATGCAGGATTTGGGTGTTTTGCCTGGAGATTCAACCAGCCGTGCCAATCGCATCAACGACCAGGGAACAGTTGTCGGAGCATCTGAAGGGCCGAGCGGAGTGCGCGCCTTTCTATGGACGAGCAGCGGCGGCATGCAACCGATCGGCTCGCTCTCGGGCGGCCATTACACTGAGGCATTCGGGACCAATAATCTCGGCCAGGTTGTGGGACAGTCTGGCAGTTCGCTGGGAACAAGGGCTTTTCTGTGGACAAAAACAAATGGCATTGTTGACCTGAATGACCTGATTCCCGGACTTCCTGCCGGCATGATCTTGACCGGAGCGTTCTCCATTAATGACAAAGGGGAGATCGTTGCCTTTGGCGTGATTAATCCCAAGCTGAACAAGAACCATCAGGCCAACATGGACGACCATATTCATTCGGGTCCAACTCATGTGTTTTTGCTTACGCCGGAAAGCAGCCATTAGCCTTTAGCCGCAATACTGTTCACTTAAGAAACAGGAGAACCTCATAAGTGCCGCCCCTACGGGGCTTATCTCTGTTTCTTCTTCCTTTCCCAGCGCTTACGCACTGGGCTAACTTCTTTCGCGCCTCCGGCGCTGGTGTGTCGAGATCCCATTCACGTGTGCTGTTCCTTAAGTGAACAGTGTTGCCTTTAGCCGTTGGCCTTTAGCTGTTAGCCTTTAGCTCTTCGCTTTTATAGAATCATTGCCTGGGTTCTGGCTCGTGGGAGCTTCGTTACTGGAACGCACTCATGCCACGTGTCAAACTGCTGATTATTCTTAACAAAACTTCACTGAGATGGCGGAACAACATTTCTTCACCAGGGTTGTAGTGGGGTTTATCTTTGTTTTTGAGTTCAAAGCAAGCGGGCGATCTCACGAGAAGGGACTCCATTCTGCACCAAGCTAAAGTCCAGGAGTTGTCGAACGGTTCGGAGTCAATTTCCCTGCATTCCGATTTGGCAGATCCTTCGCTGCATACGCACTCGGATTTGATCGTGATATTGGTCGCAGCCATTATTTTCTTCGGCTGCATTGTCTCTCCTCCCTCGCTGATGGACGATGTCGACGCCGTGCATGGGCAAATGGCGCGCAATATGTTCGATTCGGGCGATTGGACTATAGCCCATCTCGACGGTGTTCCCTACATCGAAAAATCTCCGCTGATATATTGGCTGATTGCCTTCGCGTATCGTGTTCTGGGCGTCCATGATTGGGTCGCAAGAATTCCAATCGCCCTGGCTGCGGTTCTACTATGCTGGGTCACTGCCCGTTACGGACGATGGGCTTTGGGCAGGCGCGCGGGATTCTATGCGGGGCTTTCCCTGGCCACCTGTGCCGGCCTCTTTCTTTTCACGCGTATCCTGATTCCGGACGTAGTGCTGACTTTGACCGTCTGTATCGGTTTTTGGTCTTTTCAACGAGCGCTCGAAGAAGACGAGCCGCACCCACGCCGCTGGGCGGCCTTGCTGGCGGCCAGCCTGGGCCTCGGTGTTTTGCTAAAAGGACTGATTGCGATTGTTGTTCCTATCGGTGGGGCAATTGTTTATCTGGCGATTACTCGCCAACTTTTCTTACGGCATGTATGGAAGCGGCTGCATGTATTCACCGGGGCCTTGATCGTGCTGGCGATTGCCGCCCCCTGGCATATTTTGGCCACGCTACGGATGCCGCCTTATTTCGATTTCACCTTGCATAGCGGTCCTGGCCAATACCACGGGTTTTTCTGGTTTTACTTTATCAATGAGCACCTGTTGCGCTTCTTGAACCTTCGTTATCCTCGCGATTACAACACCGTGCCTCGAGCCGCCTTCTGGCTCCTGCACCTGGTCTGGCTATTTCCATGGTGCGTCTATTTTCCGGCTGCCGCACGCCTGGGTTACAAGCCGGTGGACCGGGCCGGGCGCACGCGCTTGCTGGCGCTCTGCTGGGCCGGATTCCTATTGGTGTTCTTTACCTTTTCAACCACGCAGGAATACTATTCCATGCCGATCTATCCGGCGCTAGCGCTGCTGCTCGGCTCAGCCATGTCGAGTTACACTCGCCCGGTGCGCTGGGGCACCAAGTTCGTAGGCGTGATCTCCACGGCGGCGCTGCTGGCAATCATTGCTTTGCTATTCATGGTTCGTAATACCGGCACTCCCGGAGATATTTCCAATGCATTACAACAGCACCCGGAAGCCTACACGCTCTCGCTTGGTCATCTCGGCGATCTGACGCTCAGGTCGTTCGCTTATTTGCGCGCTCCGCTGATTGTAGCTGGACTGGGATTTCTGGTAGGCGTCATTGGGGTATGGCGGTTCTCATTTCATCGCGCAGTTGTGGCGATTGCGCTGATGATGATTTTGTTTTTCCACGCCAGCCGCATGGCCCTGGTGGTTTTCGATCCTTATCTGTCGTCTCGCCCGCTGGCAAAAGCCTTGCGCGACGCGCCTCAAGGTGAGTTGATCGTCGATGGCGCTTACTATTCGTTTTCTTCTATCTTTTTTTATACCAATCGCAATGCTTTGCTGCTGAATGGACGCGTGAATAATCTGGAGTACGGGTCCTATGCTCCCGGAGCGCCTGAAATTTTTCTTGACGATGCCCGATTTACCCAGCTCTGGCAGAGTCCGGGCCGCTACTACCTGGTAACAGACGAAACCCAGCTTTCCCGGCTTCGAGCTCTCGTGGGCAGCGACCGGCTTATGCGCGTTGCCGCCAGCGGCGGCAAATTTCTTTTCACCAATACTTTGGGCGGTGACAGGTTTTCGCTGTCAGACGCCGGGCCATAGAACTGAGGCTTTATGACCATTGTTACAACGATCCTTGCGGTGCTGATGTTGGGTTCTCTTGTCTATTGCATCCTTATTATGGTTGCCAGTTGGCGCTACCTCTCCGTGAAGCCGACCGGAGCCGAGAACGCGCCTCCTGTCAGCCTCCTGAAACCTCTATGCGGAGAAGACGAGGGCCTGGAAGAAAACCTGCTCAGCTTTCTTGAGCAGGATTACCCTGCCTTTGAGGTTCTGTTTGCCGTGCATCGCGCTGACGATCCGGCGATTGCAGTCGTGGAAAAAATCCGAAACAAATATCGGGATAAAGTTGAGATAAGGCTGATCGTTACCGGCGAATCCTCGGTCCCCAATGCCAAGGCCCACAGCCTGAAACAACTGGTTCGTGAAGCACGGCACGATCTATTGGTGATGAGCGATAGCGACATCCGTGTTACGCCAGATTTTTTGACGCAACTCGCGAAGGAACTCCATGATCCCTCGGTTGGCATGATTACCTGCCCTTACAAGGCTGTCGCTGGACGAAGTATCTGGTCGCGACTGGAAGCCATTGGCATGAATACCGAGTTTCTCGGAGGAGTGCTGGTGGCCCGCATGATTGAAGGCATGAATTTTACGCTGGGATGCGCGGTCGCCGTGCGCCGCAACGTGCTGGATTCGATGGGCGGGTTCGCCTACCTGCAAGACTACCTGGCGGAAGATTTTGTGATGGGAAACCGCGCAGCCCAGCTTGGCCACAAAGTTCTGTTTTCATCTTATGTGATAGAGCACCGCATCGGCAGTGAGTCCATGGAGCAAAACCTTGGGCATCGGTTGCGTTGGGCGCGCAGCACCCGCCGCTCCCGCCCTGCAGGCTATTGGGGCCAGATATTCACATATCCACTGCCGTGGGCGCTGTTGTTGTGGCTCGTCCATCCAGCCACCTGGCCGTTGCTATTGCTCACGCTGGCAATTCGCGGTGGCGCTGCCTGGGCAACATCGTTTTGCGTCCTGCATGATCAGGTATTCATGAGGCAATGGTGGCTTTTGCCGCTTCAGGACTTGCTGGGATTTCTGGCTTGGATGGGCGGCTTCGCCGGAAATACCATTGTCTGGCGAGAACGAAAATGTACACTTCTCCCCGACGGCCGCCTTCAGGTGAACTAGGCATTCATATAAAAAGAGCGCCCAAACAACGGGCGCTCGAATGAGACCAGCTATTGATCAAGGGAGACCTATCGGTCGCCACGTTCATCGTCGTCCGATTCGCGGCGACCCAGGAAATGATCTGTTACAAAGTCGGCTACCGATTCGCCCAGGTGGAGGCCAGCGACGTGGTCAAAGCGGAAATGCTGGCCGGCAAAGATTCGGCTCAAGCCTGCTTCGTGGGCTGCCGCTGAGAACCGGGTAAACGAACGTTGCACTCCCGGCAAGACCTCAGAGTTTGCGTTGAAGGTGAAATGATCCGTCTGGAAAAAGGACCGCAGGACAAAAGCGCTGGCAAAACTAATGACGCTGTGAGCGCCGGGATAAGACGGATCCGCCGCGGTGTTGGTGGGCAATGGGAGCCAGTTCGGGTCGGCTGTGGTTTCAGGATTGCCGTCAGTATCGGCAGCCCGAATGGCGGTCACCGGACGCCAAAAACGAAAT
>DASZFK010000303.1:0-3669 GCA_035939855.1 Candidatus Angelobacter sp. | reverse complement strand
AGAGCCGCGCGATACCTTGCGACTTCGGCCGATGCAGCAGCAGATCTTTCTCGCATAACCCGGACCTGTTGCGGCACTACGGTTGCTGACTCTACCTGGGCCTGTGCCTGGGCGACCCGGCCCTGAGCGCTGGCAACTGCCGCTTTTGCCGCTTCCAGCGTAGCTCGCGCTGAACGTTCGGCAGCTACGGCGGTGTCATATTGTTGTTGGGAAATCTCATCTTTCTTGACCAGTTCGGTCAGGCGTTTCAAATCAGAAGCTGCTTTGTTGTAGTTGGCTTCAGCTTCCTGCACCCTTGCTGTGGCCGCGTCGACTTCTCTTTTGTTTGCTTCCAGACCGGCAGTGGCGGCCGACAATTGACCCGAACTCGTGGTAGAGGTCAATGGCACGCCAACCCTGGCGGCTCCAGCATTTGCTTCCGCATCGGCAAGTTCGGCGCGGGCTCGTTGCAAGGCGACGTCATAATCCTTGGGATCAAGCTCAACCAGCAAATCCCCAGCTTTGACGAACTGATTGTCGTCAGCTAGGACGCGCAGCACCGTGCCGGAGATTCTCGCGCTTACAGGGTCGATATGGCCATCAATTTGCGCATCATCAGTGGTTTCGCGCGCCGAATAGTAGCGCCAGATCAGCAAACCGCCTGCAATGAACACCACAACCAGCAAAGCTAAGACCCACTTCGCCATAGGATGTTGGCGGAAGAAACCGCGCGCCGGCTCTTTTTTGTGAGGCTCCCGGTCAATTGGCTGGACTTTATCCTCTTCCTGCCCCTCCTGGTAACCCGGAATCGTGACTGGATCGGCCAATTACTTTCTCCCTTCCAGAAATGCTCGCGTCCGCTCCTCGGCCACTCCTAACCCCCTGGCCAGTGAGAGCTTAGCGACATTGTTTAGATACAACGCCTGGATATAAGTTTCATTTGCTGCGGTGACCGCCTCCTGGGCTTGCACAACCTCCAAGCTGCCGGCAACCCCGGCGGCATAGCGGTCCTGGGCCTGCTTGAGCTGCTCGTTGGAAAGCTCCACGGATTGCTTCGCTACCGCAATCTGCTCTTCAGAGGTTTTTACGTCGAGCAGCGCGGAACGCACATCGAACTCAATGCGAGCGCGCAAATCTTCAAGCCGCAATCTCTGCTGCCGTAGAGTGGACTCCGCCTGCAGCACATCGGCTCTCACCCGGCCACCTTGAAAAATGGGTATACGCAACCCGGCGCCGACGGTGAAAGTTGCGCGCGCGCTGCCGATATTGGATCCGATCGCGCCATAATCTCCGCTCAAATCCAAGGTCGGCAGCGATTCACTCTTCGCTGCTTTGACTTGCATCTCGGCTGAGCGCAC
This sequence comes from Candidatus Angelobacter sp., assembly GCA_035939855.1. Taxonomy (GTDB): domain Bacteria; phylum Acidobacteriota; class Terriglobia; order Terriglobales; family Acidobacteriaceae; genus Angelobacter. The sequence goes on along the minus strand of DASZFK010000303.1, from coordinate 2,332 downwards.
TCTTGATTGTGCCGCCAGATATTCCGGCTTGTGGCTATAAGCCTGCTGCAAAGCTTCCTCGATATTGAGCTCCGGCAACGGACCGTAAGGAACAGTGTCGGTCAATTCAATTTGTTGCGTAACCGGAAGACCAATCGTCCGCTCCAAAGCCATGCGCTGTTGCTCGAGCTGGTTCTGGGCGGCCAGAACGCGTTGTTGTCGCTGCTGCATCTCCACCTGGGCCCGCAGGACATCGATCTGCGGTGACACGCCTGCCTTTTTCATATCCACGGTGCGATCGTAGATCGCTTTGGCGGTCGTAAATTCGGCTTGAGTGGTTTGCAAACGCGCTGCATCGGCTAGCATGAGCAGATATTGATTGCCCACCACGAGCACCACCAGTTCGCGGGCGTCGTCAACTGTATGCTTCGCCGCCTTTTCATTTTCCGCCGCAGCGCGAACGCGATTCAAAGCATTGAAGTCGACCAGCCTCTCGCTCACCGCCGGACGCGCATCGAAGATTGCAAATGGCCCTACGATGCTCGATCCATTCACCGTGAACGGAATTCCAAAGGCAGCCAGATTAACCTGCTGCGCCGTTTCCGAAACCCGTATGCCGGCGTTGGGCAATAAGCTGCTCAGGTTGCGCCAGCGTTGTGCGCGAGCTGTATCCGTTTGTTGCTGGGAAAGCAGCAGGCCAAGATTATGGTTGATTCCACGGTCAATCACATCGCGCAACGAGAGCTTGAGCACTCCAGGAACCGGCTTGTCGACAATTCCACTGCCACTGAACTGCTGCAGGCGCAAGGACTGAATCTCATCTGGCGCGGACTGCTGTTGCTCGTTCCCGCCGGAACTCGAGACCGGAGCTCCCGGCACCTGAGCCAAAGCGGAAATCGCAACCAGACAAAATAATGCTGTTATGGAAGCCTTAGTCGAAATGCTCTTGCAGTTCTTCATTTGCTTGCAGGTTAGTGTCTTTAGATGCCAGCATTGGGCATTCAGCACTCAGCCCGTGTATTTTGTCTCATCACAACAGCGGTTTTTCACGCCGAAAATATAATTTAAACGAAGCTATCTTTCCGCGGTTTTGGCACATGGCCTTTATTGTCCTCGCGCACAAGGGCGAGACTGGTAAGTCAACGTTTTCTTACACTCGAGCAATCAGCCAGTTATAAGCCAATAATTAATTAACTAGTTAGTTAGATAGATTATCAGAGCGCCTGCTCCGGATGCAATGTCCATTGGACGGAGCCTGGACCGTTTCAAGAAACCGTCAAATTAAAGCTTATTAGCGCGCAGGGAATGTGTGTCCGATTCCGTCTTACCAGATAGAAACCCAAGACTAAGCTTGCCCGGCCGTTCGTTTTTGGGAATCAGCATGGGAGGCCGGACGTTCTGACGCAAAGTCGGTGCTGATTTTGAGCCTTGGTTCACAGATCCCCCGGCAGTTATCGAAGCCCAAGAAATTGCATTTTTGATGTGCTGATTAAGGAGGCAGATCATGGCAGGTAAACGAAAACTAGCCAGTGCGATTCTCGCGGCCATTGGAGCCGCGGGAGTACTGGCGTTCTTGCTGGCAAAAGGGCCTATTCCGCACACCTCGGCCCAACGGCCACTCGCTGTCGGGTTTCTCCGTGGTTACATCGTTACGAGCGTAGGAGGAAATATCGATACGCTCGTCGCAGCAGTTCGATCCCGCGCGCGGGAGGTCTACATTCCAGGGGTCAAGGTGTTCTTGAAAAATCCCAGCGTCAATGTCTCGACACCTCCTGTACTGACCGATCTCAGCGGCCGGTTTACAGTTCCCGCGGAGGAAGGACGCTACCAGGTCTGTTGGTCAGCCAACGGCTTCGTTGAGGCCTGCTCCAAGGACTTCTACTCGGTGAACAGCACGCTCTCGAACATCGGCAATGTACAAATTGCGGTGGATCGAGCGAAAGACACGACTGTAGTTACCGGCAAGGTCAGCCTCGCAGATAATTCCTTGCCGCGCGCGGTGGAGGTTCTGGCCAACATCAATGCCTTTGCGCGAGTCCAGTTGCTCGCAGGGCCCAAACTTTTGAACACCGTTTATGTCAATAACTTCGGCGAATACCTGCTTCCCCAAGTGCCGTCGAAAGCAGAGATAACGCTTCGCGCCAAGATCGAGGGTGGAATCGTCAATCAGCCGATTCATGTGGGCGCCAATCTGGCGGGATCGCCTTTCCACGTAATTGATCTGCAAATTCCCAATCATCCTCCACGGGTCGATCCGCTTGTTGCCATCGACAGCGCCGGACGCCGTGTAGCTGCCGCGCTTCCCAGTGCAGTCGTTCGGTTGGAAGCACGGGCCTCCGATCTCGATGGCGAT
>DASZFK010000302.1:0-2901 GCA_035939855.1 Candidatus Angelobacter sp. | reverse complement strand
CGCCCGCGGACTTGCCGTGGGCGATCTTGATAACGACGGACGTGTGGATGTAGTTGTCGGCATCAGTGGCGAGGCTCCCCTGATCCTTCACAATGTTGTTCGCAATTCGAATCATTGGATCGGGCTGAAGCTTGTTGGTCTTGCAGTCGGCGCCAGGATCACCTGGTCGGCCAATGGTGTCGAACGCTGCATCTTCAAACGCGGCGGCGGAAGCTTTCTTTCCTCCTGCGATCCGCGCGACGTGTTGGGCCTGGGGCCGGCTGAATATGCTGACTGGATTCAGGTTCAATGGCCCGCGGCGATCAAGCGCACGGACCGCTTCGAACATGTACGCGCCGGCAAATACTATTCTTTGACGCCGGGGAGCAGGCTTCTATGATCTGGCTTCTCGCACTCCAAATCGCTGTCGGCCCAACTCAACATTACGAGAACGCAAAGCAGGATTTTGAGCAACGCAAGTTTCCCGAGGCTGTCAGCGAAGTGAATGCAGCTCTGCATGAGAGCCCGTACATGGTTCCAGCCCTGATTCTCAAGGCTCGCCTGGCCCAATTTGCGCATCGACCGGATGTTGCCAAGAGCTGTCTTATCACGGCCGTTACGGTAGAGCCAACATCTGAAGAGGCGCAATTTTTTCTGGGTCTGTTTTACTACGTGGAGAACGACTTCAAGTTGGCGATTTCACCGCTTGAGACAGCGGAAACGCTATCTCCCAAGAGTCCCATGCCAGTGTTCTACCTTGCTATGACGCACGAAGCTCTCGGCGATACGGCCCAGGCGTTGGACCTCTATCAGCAGGCCGAGAATCTTTCACCAGAGAAATCGCCGCAAAGCGCTTCGATTCTCGTTGCATACTGGAGGTTCCTGTTTTCGATGGGCCGATACAAAGACAGCATTGAAAAAGATCGGCTGGCTCTTGAGGGAGACCCCGAGTCCCGCGATGCGCACTATGAATTGGCCAAGGGATTAGACCACGAGGGAGATTTCAAAGAAGCTGCACTGGAAGGGGAGAGGGCCCTGACTCTGCCGGAGCTCGGCACCAGCGATGCCCAGATTCATTTTCTCCTGGCGAGTCTCTATTTGAAGTTGAAACAACCTGATTTGGCAAAGGCCCATCAGGAGGCATTCCAAGCGGCTCCCCAGACGACACGCAGGTGAGTGTGGAGTTGCACAATTGACTGCTCTCAGGAAGGTGGAGGAGTGCATGATAGGTAAGGCAAGGACCGGCGATCTGAGGAAAGATACTTCGAAGCTTGTCGTCTCACCCGGGGCAAAGCTGGACGCGGAAGCCGCAGTGCGTATGGCCAAGCTGATGGAGAGAGGCCGACGATACACAATGCAAGTGAAAGTGACCGATCCTGAAGGCCGCGATGTTTTCACCCTGACCAGGCTCACCAGTGAGCGCGATTTACGCGACCAGGGAGATACGGTTCCGGAAATCGATGAGATTCTTGAATTACTTATCGAAGCCGCAAACGAGTATGTTCTTCCCTTTGAATAGCCATCCGGGCCGTACCCCTCGTCTGCGCGTTGACAACAAATTGTCACACTTTGCCGCATTCAGCCTCAAGGGTTGGCAGCGCGAGGTCTTCCCGGTTCCTGCCGTCCGGAAAGAAAGAAGAGTCTGTGAATCGCTTCCTTCACACCGTCAGGTATGCACTCTGCTCGGCCTGCCTCGGAGCAGCGGTAGCCGCGGCCGCCGAAAATTCGTTTACCACTCTCAATGACGTCACGTGGACGACGTTGGGACAGAACGAGAACGATTCAATGCCGATCGGTAACGGCGATTTGGCAGCCAATGTCTGGACCGAGCAAAATGGGGACCTCCTGTTGCTCGTAGCCAAGGCGGATAGTTGGACTGAACTCGGCAAGCTGGTGAAACTCGGCCGCGTGCGAGTGCGACTGACGCCGAATCCATTCGTGGGTACGACGGATTTCAGGCAGGTTCTGCGATTGAAAGATGGCAGTATTGAAATCACCAGCGGCTCCAACGCCGTGCTGGTATGGATCGATGCAAATCATCCAGCGATTCATGTCGAGGCAAAATTGGAGCATCCCGCGACAATGCAAGCCAAGCTGGAACTGTGGCGCACCAGAACCCATCCTTATGACGAATCGTCGCCGGACAAGGGCGGCTTGTTTGAAATGGGCAGCCATACAATCCCCCTCAACTTTGAAGCGGACACAGTTCTCCCCGCCAGTGCGAACCAGGTAACTTGGTATCATTTCAATCCGTCCAGCATCTACCCAATTGTGTTGAAGCAGGAGCACTTGGAATCGCTCTTGCAAAAATATCCTGACCTGCTGTTACACCGGTGCTTTGGCGCAGCTCTGACCGGGCCGGGATTGGTGAGCAGCGACGATCACACTCTGAGTTCCGCACTGCCGGCGCAAAGCTTGCGGCTTGATTTAATCGGGCTGACTAAAGCCGAGGCGGCTTCACCGGAGGCCTGGAAGTCCGATATCGATTCTGTGATAAAGAGCGTTAGCGCTGTTCCCCTTGTTGCAGCTTGGGCTATGCATCAACAATGGTGGCAGGGTTTTTGGAACCGGAGTTGGATTCACGTTTCTGGAACGGAGGCCGCAGCCAGAGTTTCGCAGGGTTTCATCATGCAGCGTTACATGATGGCCGCTGCTTCGCGCGGCGCGTTCCCGGCCAAATTCAATGGTGGCCTGTTTACCGTTGGGCACGACATGACAGGAAATGGGGAATCGACCACCCAAGATCACAACCCCGATTTCCGGGCATGGGGAAGCTCCTATTGGAACCAGAATAATCGGCTGCTTTACTGGCCGCTTGTGGAGATGGGCGATTTCGACTTGCTCAAACCATGGTTTGATATGTACATGCATGGGCTGGCGCTCGCCAAAGACCGAACCCAGGCTTACTTTCATCATGCTGGC
>DASZFK010000301.1:0-6262 GCA_035939855.1 Candidatus Angelobacter sp. | reverse complement strand
ATCAAATGGATCGGCGGTCTCGAACATCGCCCTTATCGTGAATTCCGGATTAATCGGGTAGATGGTCCCTTTAAGTACAACGCGATCACCCAGCTTCCATCCGTACTTCTCGGCCAAGTGCTTGGCCACGGCTGCTCCGGCGCGATCATGCTTGAACGCCTCGATCTGATCGGGGGGTATCTTGAAGTCCGGTAAGACTTCAAAGATCTCCTTGGGGTCTACGGCAAACTGAAAAAAACCGTTCTGAGGCTTTTCATCCTTATAGATTCCGCCGAACCAGTTCCAGGGGCTTATGTGCATGACTCCGGGAACCGTTCGAATTTTGTCCCGGTACGAGGATGGCAGAGGGAATACGAGCGAAACCTTATGCCTGCTGATCACGCGCAACTGGGATTGGACTGAACCCTTGTCCAGGAAAAACTTCCCATAGATGCTGATGAGAAGAGTCAGCAACAGCAGTGAAAAGCTGATGCTGACCGCCGTGAGGATACTCCTGCGGCGGTTTCGGAAAGCATTCTTGGTGGCAAAGCGGGTCAGCGTCATGCCGCCTCCTGAGTGAACAAATATTGAATACGCAAGCCACTCCAAAATAGTTCTTGCGATGTGACTTTTTGGTTGCGGGCAGTTTCTGCGGTTCTTCTATTTTACACATCCGAGCAAGATCCGTTTGGAGATTGGAGGCCTCCGTCTTCGAAGCACAGTTTCAGAATGCGGTACCGCAAGCCCAGATCGAGGGCGTGATATGCTTCGTGATCATGGAGCCTATTTCTTCAGAAGAAGTTCGCGCGGAGGTCTCCAGGTTCTGGAATGTGTTTTCCAGCAAATCGAAAGACAAGTTTGAAGGGATGTATTTTCCGTCTGCGGTGGTTTTTTCCAGTACGGCCCGGCAGACGGAACCAGGACGCCTGATGTTGGCGCGCAGAGTGCGCCAGTTTTTTGTTCCAGCCATCTCCATTCGGGCGGAGGTTGGCGCAATCAATGTGCAGTTAGTGGGAACAAATGTCGCCATTGCCGCTTACGTCTACCGCTTCCGTTCAGCGCAGACCGAGAGTGACGGCACGAAAGTTAACCGCGAAACACCCTTCGGTCGGGCCACGCAGATTTTCCAGCGCGATGAAGGCGGAGCCCTGCGGATTATTCACGAACACATGAGTTCTTCAACAGCTCCTACGGTTGAGAGAATTCCTCCCGGTTGAAGAATTAAGGATTTCGATCACGGCGTCTATGGTATTCTCCGCATATTGTGGATGATATTTCACCTGAACAGGTTCGCAATGAAGTCCGCAAATTCTGGAAGGTGTATTGCAGCAAGCGCGAAGATGAATTTGCGAAGCTGTATTTTCCTGAGGCTACGATTCTCGAAATCGATGCTCGCCGCGTTGAACCGGCGTTGCTGATGGTGGCGCGCCGGGCCCGCGAACTTTTCTCTCCTCTTTCTTCGCTCAACGCCGAGCTAGGGCGGATCGACGTGCAAATCCTGGAGCCGGGCATCGCGGTTGCATCCTATGGACTCCATTTTCACTTGGTCCGTGTTTCCGCCAGTGGCAAACGTTTTGAATCCGATATGCCTGTAACTCGTGTTACCCAGGTTTTTCAGCGGGACCAAAGCGGCGCTCTGCGAATTCTCCACGAGCACATGAGCGCCGGCAGAGTCTCTCCTCCGAAAGAGTTGTCTGATTCAGATCAATGACTTGTCCAGTCTTGGATCTGGATCCCGGCCAGCTTGGCGGTCTCCAGCCAAAGACGCTTGGCTGATTCGTCGTCCCGGGCTTCCTTGGTGGGAGTTGCCGGGCGGCATTTGTAGAAGTATTTGCCGGTCGTGCCGGCAACTTCAGGAGACGATGCCAGATAAATGATTGTTTCTGCGCCTTTTTCCGGCGTGATGGCAAAGACCTTGGCTGCACGGATCACATAGGAAAAGAACCCGCCGCTATGATCGCCAAAACCAGTTGCTACGAATCCTGGATGCAAGCAGTTGGCGGTGACGCCAGTACCCGCCAGTCGCTTGGCAAGCTCACTCGTAAACAAAATGTTGGCGAGCTTGGAACGTCCGTAGACTGGGAAGCCGCGGTAGTTTTTCTCCGATTGCAGATCGTTGAAGTCAAGTTTCCTGCGCTTGTGAGCATCGGAGGAGGTATTGATCACACGCGCAGGCGCCGCTGCCAGCAAAGACTTGCGAAGGCCATGGGTCAGGACAAAATAGCTCACGTGGTTGGTGGCGAAGGTAAGCTCCAATCCATCTTCGGTGACTTGGCGGAAGCCGAACAAGGCCCCGGCATTGTTGATGAGCACGTCGATGCGCGGTTCCGCGGCGGCGATTTCACCGGCAACCCGCTTCATCTCCGATAGGCGCGAAAGGTTGCCATAGTAGATCGAATGTTGAACGCGGGGCGCGATTTGGCGTAGCCGGGTCAAGGCTGCTTCGCCGCGAGTTTTGTCGCGCGCCACCAGGACCATGCGGGCGCCCATGCCGGCCAACTTCTCCGACGTAACCTGGCCGATTCCAGCAGTAGCGCCGGTAATCACCACGACTTTTCCGTGCATAGCTGTTCCTTTAACTTGTTGTTATTCCCCGCCGCAAGTGTAACAGGGCTTATGGCTACTGCGGTTGCGGAGCACAAGCCTGAGAGGGTCCGGGAAGCAAGGTTTCATCGGGGAAGCTGAAGGCTCCATCGACGGCGTCGGAAGTCGATGGGCGTTCGAACCATTGCAACAAAGCCTCGTTTTGAGGATGGAAGGTAACGCCATTGATGGGCACCGGGAAAGCGGAGTTGGCGAAGACTTCGAGCGGATCGCCAGTTTCCAGGGTGTCATCACAGCCGCCCGCTCCGTTGGGAAATTGCCAAGGCGGAACGGAGTTGTTACCGAAAGGATCATTGAGCCATTCCACAATTTCGTGGCTCAAGGCTGTGACATCGCCTATATTGCCGCCAAAAATGCCTGTCCCAATCCAACTTGCCCAGGCAAAAGTCTGCACGAGCTGGGTGTTGCCGCGCTCCCCGGCGTCAAACGCCGTGTGGAATCCCAGAATGCAGCATTTCTTGACATTGGCTCCCGGAGAGAGAAAAACATTGTTGGTCAGGGCGATGGGCAAGGCATCGACTTCCAGGTGCTCCAATTGAATGATGGTATTGAGCTGCGAGATGAAAAAGCCGGTGTCGATGACCGCAAACACCTGGCCGGTAGAACGGCTTCGAAACAGGTTGGCCGCCCCTTTGGGAACGTCGAGAGTGACCGCAGGAAGCTGCTTGGGTTCATTGATCAACGTATGCCAGTCGAGTTCCATCGCATGGAAGAATTCAGCGCGCTGGATGGCGTCGCCGAACTGCGTGAAACCCGAACGGTAAGTGGCGCGACGGAAGTTGGGGGAATTCCGGAATGGATCAATCAGGGGTGTAACGTCGAGGATGATCGGATTGCCCTGCTTATCCACAAAGCCCTCGAAAAACATGGAGATAGGAATAAGCTGGGTTTCAACCCTGGTGGTCTCTCCGCGTTCCGGGGCCTTTCCAACCATGGTGAATGGAAACGTTTTTCCCTGAAAAACAAATGATTTGTTGAAAGTAGGGACAGAAAGGACTCGATTCTGCTGCTGCGCCAGCTTGGCCGCTTCCGACATCGACATCGCCGTTTTTTCCGCCTCAATGCCAAACTGAGGCGCTGCGCCGATGTTTTGCAGGAAATTATCGTCCACTTCAAGCGGCTGCTGCGAATCCGGTGTCTGGGCCGGACTTACGATTGGAGCAGCCAATAATAATGAGAGCAGCAAAAACGCAGACAGGAAACACTTGAACATAAACCTGATGGTCCTTTCACCGCACCGAACGAGGTGAATTCACTGAGAGGAGGGTGAATCCAGACACTCTAATGGAAGTCTCCATTCTCCTGCGAGTTGCTGGGTTTGTCGAGTTATTCATTTGTAAAGAAATTGTCAAGAAATGAGGCCCGACCTGGGTGTAATAATTAAAAGTGCGAGTCAATCGTCCAAGCTGCGAGCAACCAGCCCCGAAGGGGCGGGCCGAAAATAGCCCAGCATAGCTTGCCCTGAGCGGAGCGAATGGGTCGAATCAGCGTGGGTGCGGTTTTGCGCACACGCTGACTCGTAAATGCTGGGTAAAGAAAGGAAAAGCCCTTTCCTTGTGCCGCAGAGCCTGCCCTCGAGATGAGCTGCAAAGCAGCGAGTCGAAGGGCTTGCGCGTAGCGGAAGCGGAGCGCAATAAGAAATGGGTTTTTGATGCCGGATCACCAAATACGAAGCTCGCCCTCCGTAGTCAAAGTGTTATGCACAGTGACTCTCACTTTTAATTACACCCGCCCGACCTGGGTCCGGTAATTATCCGCCGGATCGAAAGGGAGATAAGAAAGGATGTTGAATCAAATGAATTCACGTTGATTTTCATATACCGTCGCTTGCGCGTCTTCCCGATCGGCCCCGCCTTGAAGTGTTTTTAGGGCTTTTCACAGTCTTTCCACCCGCCAGGAATTGGCGGGTGAGCGGTACGTACTTGAATTGCTCATTGATTTTCTGTTTGAATTTCTTATCGATAGGAAGGTCATCTGCTACCTGAGGCCAGGTCTTCACCATGCGTTCAGCCGTGGCGAGAGCAGTCTCGATCACGATCCTGCCTGGAAGCTTGGCCCGGGCGGCGAACCGCTCAAGCAAGCTAATGTCGAGATGCATGGAGTCTTTTTCCCGAGCGATGGAAAGCGCAAGCCGGTCATCGAGGCCTGGATATTGAATCGTAGAAACCAGGTCGTATGCAGGCGCCAGTTGCGGCGTCTTTCCATCGTAATAAATAAGAGACCAGTTCTTCAGATGCATATCGGCATTTCCGATCGAAGCAGTAAAGATGAGGCGTCGAACAAACTCGACTAAGCCTTGCTGTCCGAGAATTCGCCAAATATCTCCCGCCATATTGCCGTAACTGAAATTATGGTATTTGTCCGCAGGAAACTGCCCATAGAGTTGATTGAAATCCTCGATATGAATTCGAGAGCCATCCGAAGTTCTGTCGAACCGCTTTACATAGAGGGAATTCGACGTATCGGTTGCGAGTTCTCGGGGAAGGCCTTCAATCTCATTCGTCGGAACCAGTCCCGCCTCCGCTACTTCAATGCCGACCTCTTTCGCGAATTTCATCATCGAGAACTCATTTTCGGGAACTTTGGGGAGCACCGCAGATGGCAGCTTGACGATCCAGTATCCACCTCTGCCTTCTACCGGGATTGATAGCTGTTTTGCGGGATGGCCGATTGCGGAGAACTTCAATTGAACCCCTGCCAAAGAAAACCTGAGTACACCCTCTCTCGAATCGAATATTCGCTGTTGCTTTTTTGAAGTCTCAACCGGAGGCAAGGGACGACCTTCGGCATCCTGGATCATTACGGCTCCTGGCAAATCCGTTCCGAGCAACCATAGCAAAAAGAATTCTCGAACTTCTTTCACGCCTCCACGTTGCGCCAGGTATTCCCGCAAATGTCCTTCGGGCAGGAGGTTCGAGAAGAATGGTGGCACTCTAGTCTGTACTTGTTGAGGCGCGGTAATCAGATTTCTCTGCGCATCGTAAAACCCCAGGCTCAGCGTAGGCCGGTTGGGGTTCGATATGTATGCGTCATCGAAGACGAACAGGTTTTGGTCATAGGGCAGATTGGTGATGCTGCCCACTCGTACCTGGTTGAGCCAGACTTCGAGAACAGACAGGCTTGAACTATGCGTGTTCATCTTCAATGTCCTCAGGCTCATTTCCGACGAGTTTGGGATGTCCTGAGTTTGCTTGCCCCGGTTGGATCATATAGCTGACCGCTGGAACGAGGTGCTTGGGGATAAGCATCGGTTCCAAGTCCAGGGCGCGCGCAATTTCAACGAGGGTAGAGACCCGCATGTCGCTTGCTCCCGATTCAATACGAGCAATTTGCGACTGCGGCATCTTCACCACGTTGCCCAACCGCGCTTGAGATATCTTTTTGCGGCGTCTTTGAAGGCGTATTGTCTGAGTAAGGTCAGGGGCTAGGTTGGTGGGTATTGGCTTTGGCATGTCGATTGAAAGAAATTTATATCTTATTTAAGATATAAATAGATAAATTATAATATCATATATAATATACAATATAAACTAAATATTATATAAGATATTTTATCGCATTCTCAGCATTGTGCTATTCCGAGACTACGCTCATGCACGCGGATCAGAAGTACGACGCCGAATCTTGCCATAAAACTACTACTAAGTTATTCTTGACACAATGACGTTATAATGGTAGT
>DASZFK010000300.1:0-10412 GCA_035939855.1 Candidatus Angelobacter sp. | reverse complement strand
GAAAGACTTCCCCGATGAGAAGGGGATTGAAACAAAATTCTTCTTGTCCCGAATTCATCTCAACTTTGCCCGCAAGGGTTAGAACGACTTCCCCGATGAGAAGGGGATTGAAACGAATGTAGCCATCGCACGAAATAGCGGGAGGTCCTCCCCGATGATCGGGCGACCGGGAAAACCTGAGCGCTTAGGTTTTGGCTAGCGGCTAGTAGCTCATGGCTAAAGAGTTCCCCGATGAGAAGGGGATTGAAACGTCTGTACCCCTCCAACTCCTGTTGGAATGGTGAAACTTCCCGTGTCTGAAAGACTTTCCCGATGAGAAGGGGGATTAAAACGATCTGGCGGCGCCGATTAAACGCGTGCCGCCATTGGAACAGTTTTCAAAATATTTTTGCGACAATTTCGATAACAGTCCCAAAGCCGAAGCCGAACTGCGTGCGCAGCTCCAGGTCTCGTCCAATAACTTTGTCTCGTCCAATAAGTTTGAAACGTTGACCAAGCTCGCCGATGTATATATTTCACGTGACGACTGGACCAAGGCAGTGCCGCTGTTAGAAGAGGCAATCAAGCTCCAGCCAGATGACTTTTCGACCGTGGCGGCTTTGGCCGAGGTGTATAAGGGGATGGACCAGGAGAAGAAGGCACAAACGATAGTCTCCCAGGGGACAAAGCAGCACCCGGTTTCTGTGCATGCTTACCAGATGGAAATTCACGCGCAGCTTAGCGCCAAAAATGCTGGAGCTGCAAAGCCGATCATCGAGAAGGCTCTGAAGCGTTATCCCGACGATGCGCTTCTCCACTTCGATTTGGCTCAAGTATTCGAGCAAAGCAATGACCTGGAGGGAGCGCAAAGAGAGTTTGAAAGAGCCGTGCAACTTGCCCCCCAGTCTGCCGAAATCCAGGGATGGGTGGCGCGCTTTTATTTGAAAGAGAAACCAAACCCCCGTCGCTCCCTCGATCTTTATCTCAATGCATATTTCCTTGATCCCGATTTCTATGAGACTGAGTATGCGGAAAGTCGAATCCCCAAGCTTGCGCGGGAAGTAACCGATTTGTTGCTGCAAGAGAATGGAAAAAACAGCATAGCGGGGACTGGCATGCCTGCCGATCTGATGTCCCTTTCGCCCATGCTGGAAGAAAACCGCCTGAATGCCGCTGAGTCAAATTGGACTGCAGATTCAATGGATAAAGTTCTGGAGATTATGGGCAGCGATGATGAGGAGAACCGCTGGAGCGCCATGCGTCTGGCTGCCGGGCATTTGAATGAGATTTCCGATGAGCGGCTCGCTCAGTTATTGGAAGATTCCGACCTGCGCAAGCGAGGCATGGCCGGATATCTATTCGTTTTCCGCGGGCAAGACAAAGCCCAACTGCTGATGAAGAAGTGGCTTGAAGATCCAGCGGAGCTTATCCGTTATGACGCGATTTCTGCACTCGTGCTATATGGTGATGCGGCTGGCCGGAAGATGGTTGAGGAATACATTGCCAGCGGCAAAGAGCCGAATACGCGGCTTCTCGAATATGTCCGCAAAGCAATGGAACAAGTCGCAGAGACAAAGCACGAGTGAAAACCGTGGCCCGGCGCCTGTATCGAATTGGCTTGTTTCTTCAGAACCAATCCCGATTCACCTGTGCAAAGTGCTTCCATTTTTCTGGCAAATCCTCCTGTGCGTAGATCGCGCTCACTGGGCATACCGGAACACAGGCTGCGCAGCAGATACAGGTTGCTGCATCAATGTATAGCTGCGGAGCCTCTACGAAAGATGCTACGTCTTTGTGAGGGTGAATTGCGTCAACCGGACACGTGTCGACACACGCTGTATCTTTGGTGCCGATGCAAGGTTCAGCAATTACATAAGCCACGAATTTCCTCCAGATATCTGAAACTTCTGCCAGCATAGGGAGCTGTGAAAGTCATGGCCATGACTTTTGTCACGAAAATTGAAAATTGTCAGCGATTACGGACTAATTCATCCGTGAGGGCATTGAGGTTGGGGATTCGGACCTTGCGGCGCGACATCTCGATTAGTCCTTCGTTATGCAGACGGCCAAGGTTGCGCGACACCAATTCACGCACGGTACCCAGCCGGGCCGCAAGCTGTTCATTGTTCTCAAGTAGATCAAACTCGATCCCGAGAGAGGTACGGTGTCCATCCTCGCGAGCAAGATGAACAAGATGGGCCACCAGTCGCCCGCGCACCGTTGAAAACGAGAGGTCTTCGATCAGGCTGCTCATGCGCCGCAGGCGATGGCCAAGCACCTTGATGACTTTTAACGCCAGTTCGGGATGTTGCAGGCAGATTGCGCGAAAATGGCCTGCTTCGAGCCGCAACAAAGTGGTATCTGTGACGCTTTCGGCAGTTACCGGATATGGACTGCCGTCGAGCGCTGATATTTCTGAGAGGGAACTGCCGGCACGCTCAACGCTAAGAAGCTGCTGCCGTCCGTGAGCGGATGTCTTTAAGAGGTTCACTCTCCCATCTCTCACGATCAGCAGTTCACTACAGGGGTCCCCTTCAGAGAAGATCGTAGAGCGTGGCCTGAAGTGCTGCACGGTGATCTGTGCGGCAATCAGGGCCAGTTCGCTTTCGGTCAAATCCGTGAATAACGGGAGCCGCCGAAGCGTCTCCAAAAGATGGCGCCGCGATGTTTCGACCATTGGCAATTGAAGCAATATTAGAAGAGCGCATTGAAAAACCACAAATGCAGGACCTTAGAGCGCTGCCGCAAGTCTATTGATGTCGCACGACACGGTATAATTTCCGGTGCTCAAGCCTCCCATCGGACAACATGCCCCCGGTCGATAAACCCAAATCAGCAGGACGCGCAGCCTTCAGGTATCCGGACTTTATCCGCTTCCAGACCGCTCGTTTCTTTACCATCCTGTTGCTGGAGATGTCGTCGGTCGCCATTGGCTGGCAGGTCTATGACATCACGCATCGGCCTCTTGATTTGGGATATGTCGGTCTCATCCAATTCGTGCCCGGGATTCTTCTCATCCTGGTAACCGGGCAGGCGGCAGATCGCTTCGATCGCCGTACGTTGCTGGCATGTTGCTACTGTGGGTTTGCGGTCAGCGCCAGCCTGATGGTTGTAATAACGCTGCATGGCAGCCAGCGGGTGTTGCCGATCTACCTTGTACTGCTATTACTGGGCGTGCTGCGCGCCTTCAATGCTCCCACCGGCCAGGCGTTGCTCCCGCAATTGCTTCCCGAAGAGCACTTTCCTAATGCGGTCGCCTGGGGAGCCAGCATCTTGCAAGGTGGTGTGATCCTGGGACCAGCGTTGGGAGGAGTGATCTACGCGGTATTTCGCAGCCCGCTCCCGGTCTACGTTGCGAGCTTGGCCGCGGCTTTGGTTGCAACGTTCGCCATCCTGCGAATCAAACCCAGAAGGGAAGTGCGCCCTCGCCAACAGATCAACCTGAGCACCGTGCTGGCAGGTTTTCGCTACGTGTGGGAAAAGAAGCTGATCCTGGGTTCCATTTCGCTCGATCTATTCGCCGTCCTCTTGGGGGGAGCAGTCGCGCTGTTGCCGGTCTATGCTCGTGAAATCCTTAAGACTGGACCTTGGGGGCTTGGACTGCTGCGGAGCGCACCGGGAGTAGGTGCGGCGATCATGGCAATTCTGCTTGCCCACCGGCCCTTGCGACGCCGCGCGGGCGCGACCATGCTTTGGTGCGTGGCCGGTTTTGGGGTATTCACCATCGTCTTTGGGCTTTCGCGAAACCTCGTAGTGTCGTTGCTGTCATTGTTATTGGTGGGCGCCAGTGACACGGTGAGCGTGGTCATCCGGCTCACCCTGGTCCAACTTGCCACACCCGACGAAATGCGCGGACGGGTGAGCGCAGTCAACATGTTGTTCATTGGCGCATCCAATGAACTGGGCCAATTTGAGTCCGGCTTGACCGCCCAATGGTTTGGGACTGTTCCTGCGGTCGTGTTGGGAGGAATCGGGACCCTGGTTGTAATTGCCACCTGGGCCTGGCTTTTCCCGGAGTTACGGCACACAGAACAGTTCTATGCGATTCCCGGGCCGGAAAAATCGGTGGCAGGTTAGGTATGGCAATGAAAAAATTCGTCGTTGTGACCGCATGGATGTTGTTGTTGGGTTCGGTTATTGGCGCTCTGGCGCAGAACCCGGCAACCAATACCGGGGACCAAAAGATCGTGCAACTTTCTTCGGATTGCACCCTCAAGGAGCTTCCAAAAGGCTTTTCGCGAATCTTTATTGCTTTCAACCCGGTTGGTTCGCGTAAAGCCTCGGCAAACTCTGGTGCTTCAGGTGGATCAGGGACGCTCAATGATCCGTATGACGGCAGCACTGCTGAGAAGTTCGACGGCATCCTGCGTTCCCGCTCGGAAGCCAGTCAACAAAACCTTATCGTCTGCATCGGTCCCGGAACATATCAGACCGAAGGAACTTATGATTTCATCATCAACCTGCCCCATAAGACTGCGCGGGGATTCACTTTGAACAAAAATTGGAAGATACATGGCGCGGGCGTGGACAGGACCATTTTGAAACTCATTGGTTTTGTGCCGAACCCTCCCGGTGGAAATAAGGGCACAGGCGTTGGCGTCGTCTTCAGCACTTTTGGTGATGGCGCTTCCGGCATAGAGATCTCAGACCTTAGCATTGACGACAACTATTCAGAGTTGAAGACCAAGGCCCAGAAGCAGGGAATCAAGGCCCTTAACCTGAATGCCATTAATCTGCGTTCCGACCAGGGAGGCCACTGGATCCACCGGATCAAAGTGAGTCATTCGTCCGGGGAGATTAACGAGACTTTTCCCGTTTGGATCTACTCCGTGAATACCAAGTCGCCCTACGTCAATACCGGCAACATTATTGAAAATGTCACGATCAGCGGATGGGGCGGAGGGAAATGCACTGCCATCGCCGTGGCCGCCGCAACTGCCGAGGTAAGGAATAACTCGGTCGAGGATTATCAGATCGGATACGGTGGATGGTCGATGGGAAAGATGTCTTTCCACGACAACATTGCCAGGAATACTGCTTATGGATTTAACGTCGATAGCCTGGAAAATGAGAGCGTCATCATCAAAAACAACCAGATCATCCATCCTAAAGAGTACGGTATCGTAATTGGTGGAGGTGGACACTACTCAAATTTTGAAATTACCGACAATACCTTTCAGATCAACTCCCCTTCGGTGCCGGCCGTATTACTTCAGGGCAATGTCACCAATGCTCACATCGAGAGAAATACAATCGTTGCAGAGTTCGGAGGGTATAGAAAAGCTAAGACTATTGTGACTAAAGGCCGGGGCAATCAGGCCAACACCGATAATGCTAATAAAGTTGTTACCCGGTAAAAACATTTAGCCGCGAATTAACGCGAACCACCGAGGATCAGGATCAAAACTTTATTTATTTACCTGGATCTCTTCGCTTCTGGGTTTCTCTTCCTTGCTTTAGTTAACTTTGCCATGATTCGCGTTCATTCGTGGCTAATCTTGGGTTTTTCTGTCTTTTGCGATGTAATGATGTTGTGACGCAAATCGTTCCATTTACTGATCAGTTAGAAGAACCTGCTGTTCGCGGCTTTATTCACCATCCACTTCAAGAGAAAGATACGGGAGATTCGCTGGTGCTTACCCATGGCGCGGGAGCCAACTGCCAGTCGAAGCTATTAATCTCAGTTGCCTCAGCCTTTGACGAAGCCGGAGTGACAGTGTTGCGCTGTGATCTGCCGTTCCGGCAGGAGCGCCCGCATGGGCCTCCGTTTCCGGGCAAGGCCGCGCGCGATCGCAATGGCCTTCGGCGGGCCGTCATGCTCATGCGGGAACGGACCAAAGGAAAAGTATTTCTTGGTGGACACTCCTACGGTGGCCGGCAAGCATCGGTGCTGCTCTCCGAGGGACCGCAATTAGCAGATGGTTTGGTCTTGCTCTCCTATCCGTTGCATCCTCCACGAAAACCAGCAGAGTTGCGAGTGGGCCACTTTCCTGCGTTGAAGACTCCTTTGCTCTTTGTACATGGCGCCCGCGATCCCTTTGGCTCCATTGCCGAGATGAAGTCGTCTCTGGAACAAATTCCTGCGCCTAAGTTTTTATTGGAAGTCGAAGGTACTGGACACGAACTGCTCCCGCGAAAAAGTGAAAGCGACTTGCCTGAGAGAATTGTAGCGGCGTGGAAGAAGTTCTTCCTGACATCTACCGCAATAGCTTATTGACGTCTCATCTACGGCCGAAAAGGAAAAATACCATAACGGCGCATCACTTCAAGCGCAATCGCAACCAATCCTATGGCTACGACCACGCCACCAATCGCTACCTTCTGGAGAAACGCTGCTCTGGCTTCCTGTTTCTGGCAGGTGGTTTCCTTGGCTTTTTCCCATGAGCACTGCCACCAGTTCTGCGGCAGCAATATGGGCGCTTTCGTCCACTGTCTTCGCTTTTGGTAAAAAGGGAAATGAGTCTCCTTCACGTCTTAGCCGGATAGGGCACAAAATTCGGCCACCTCTGAGCCAAGCTTGCCCGAGATCATCGACGTATAAGGAGAACACCAGCTATGGGTTTGAATTTAGTTCTGCAAAAAGTCTCATTTCTACATGGGGTCATCAACCCCGATTGGGTAGACGGCCGGCCGGGACAACCGGGGCCGATCTTCAAAAGCGCGATCACCGATTACGTTGTCGCCGGACTGTTGCGCGACATCAGCCGTTTGTTGCCGGCAACGGATGCTGTCAACAACCTGAGAGCTATTGGAAAAGAACTCGCTGCTTCGGCATCCGGCGGTTTGGTTGCAGGTTGGGAAGACGGCGACGACATCTGCCCACCTTATCCCTTCCCATTGCCTCATCCCTGGCAATTCGTTTTCACTCCGCAGCTGGAAATTTTGCAGATGGAGCACTTTGGCCCGGCCATGACCACCATCATGGCGGCTTACGCACTGCGCCAATTGGCCGCAATGACAACCAATGAGAAGATCAGCAGCGCTATCCAGCAAGCCGGTCAGAGCTTGGTACAGGGCGCCAGCAGTCAACTTTTCGATGAATATTGTGGAACGCCAGTTAAACCGCACGTCCAGCCCAAACAGACAGGCACCGCAGCTTAAAACGTTCGCCCCTTGGCCAGGCCCCCGGAGAGAGTTGTTTCCGGGGGCCGTTCCATTCTTCCAAGCCTTAGAGGAACGATCTACCCGTTTTTTTCAGTTCGCGGCAATTCTGACTTGCTACGGAGCGATTTATTCATTATAGTTGAAGAAATGCTGAAACGCGGCTATCTCGGAGATTTCGAGTTGATGGTTCTGCTGGCCTTGATGCGGCTGGGCGAAGATGCCTACGGTGTGCCTATCGCCCGCGAAATCGAGCAGCAGTGCGGCCGCGAGGTGGCGCTGGGCAGCGTGTATGCAACTTTGGAACGGATGGAACAAAAAGAGCTTGTTTCATCGAGCCTGGGCGAGCCAACCTCCGAGAGAGGCGGCAAAGCCAAGCGATATTTCCGGATCACGAACAAAGGAAAGCGAGAGGTACGTAAGACCCGTGAGGCATTGATCAAAATGTGGCGCGGCTTGCCGGAGTTGGAAGGGGATCTCACATGAGATCGTCGAACCCGCCAGCATTGGCGATGTGGCTGTTAGAGCATTTTTGTATTGTCCCCGGCAAAGACTCGTTAGCCGGTGATCTGCTGGAACAATTCCAGCAAGGCCGACCAACTGCATGGTATTGGCGGCAGGTCATGGCGGCTATCCAGTGGCGGAGACACGCTGCGGTGTTTGTGTTTTATGCGGGAATCTCCTGGTATTACAGCCGTCTCGCTGGCGGGCCCGTCCCAATGAGGCGATCACTTGACTTCATCGTTATGACGGTTGTCTTGTGGTCAAGCTATTATTTGGCGCAGCTTCTCCCTGGAATTTGGAGGGCCATCCTGGTTTTCTTGATCATTTGTTGGACTTATAGCCCACTGTTTCTACCTGCTCAACCTTTTTTTCATGGGCTGACGATGCACTACTCAATGGTTTTGACCTTGGTTTGGATCAATCTTGCGTTCTACCGCAGGATCGACCCTCCTGCTTATCGAATGAGCTTGCGTGAAATGTGGAATGGCGATTCCGTGAAACAACGAGCGCGGCTGATTTCGAGGTTGGAGCAAACGATTTCCGAAGAGCCGGACTCTCAACTGCGTCAAGCGTATGAGAAGGCACTCAAGTCTTTGCGGGCAAAATCTATGTGAAGCACTGGTTGATGTATTGCTAAGATTGCCCAACTCAAAAGGGATTTCTCATGAGACCGTCAGAGCCGCCAGCATTGGCAACTTATCTGTTAGAGCACTTCTGCGTCGCCGCCAACAAAGAAGCGCTTGCCGGTGATCTAATAGAGCAATATCAAGAAGGCAGATCAGCCAATTGGTATTGGCGGCAGGTTATGACTGCAATCGGCTGGCGAAGGCATGCTTTTTTGCTTCTTCAATTCGCAGCATGCTCCTGGATGATCACTGGGCTGATATACGGACCACCTTATATCTATAAACCGATCAACATACCATTGCCAATGAATCGCCCGCTTGAGCTTGTCCTTATGACAGCGCTCTTTTGGTTAACCCTTCATGCTGCCTGCTTTATATCTGACGCCTGGAGGATAGGTGTAATTTTGATCGTTATGGCAGCAATGGCATCCCAGGCAATTCCCCACAAAGCTAGTGTTTTCGATCTTCACTTCTTTCTTGTTTGCATATTCAGTCTTCAGAATCTTCTCAGGAGCCGCGCCCTTCCGCCCTTTCGCGAATTGTCGAAGAGCCGGTCTGACAAAGAGAGCAACCGGCCGAGTTCAAGTCTGGAACAAAGCGGCTCGCAAGAATCACATACCGAACTGCGTTAGGTGCTCTGACCATGAAAAAACCCGTTAGATTCGATGTGGTGGTCTGTCGCCAACGATCCTTAGCCGGCGCCTTAACGAAATGCGATCGCTGGAAATCATTTCTCCGAATGAGAACGGCGAATATGGCCTGACTCCATCTGGTAAAAAACTCTGCAGCATCCTTATGCCACTACACCTGTGGGCCGAAGATTGGGCTACTTTACTGCGGAAGCAACCTAAGCATAAAAGCGCAAGCAGATGATGGGTCGTAGAAGCATTGATTTTGTTGATGCGAAGACCATCCACAGATATAATCCGCTTTTCTTCCGGGAGGTTCTGATGCATCGGAAGCCTATCAGGTCGCTGCCGCTTATTCTTATCGTAGTCGTGCTCTTCGATCCTGTCTGGAACATTTTGTCTGCACAACATCCTTATGACTGGCACAAGGCGGGGAATAACACAAAAGAATATGAGGTAGGCGAAGGCCAGTTAAGCCATGCGGGAACGTCGCGCTGGTCATCGGCTCTTTATGTCAAGTCCATCACCCCATCGCCTGCCGGATTTGGGACACTCATTCAGCGCATTGATGCTGACGACTACGCCGGCGAACGCCTCAGGATGACAGCATACGTTAAGACAGAAGATGTCCAGGGCGATGGCGTTGGCTTATGGATGCGAGTCGATGGCAAGAAGCAGTCCAACCTGAGCTTCTACAACATGTGCGACAAACCGATTACCGGCACAACGGATTGGAAGAAGTACGAAATCATCCTTGATGTGCCGAAGAAGAGCGAAGCCATTTTCTACGGTCTCCTATTGCACGGCACCGGACAAGCATGGCTGCAAGATGTAGAGTTTGAAATAGCGGACCGAAAAACGCCAATATCCAAGATACCGAGCAGCGGTTGTTCAGCTTTCAGGCCACTTCATCGTTTTGAGCGTTGAAGTGGCCTGCTTGATGCCCTACTTTCCTCCGCCCGAGGCCGTCTTCACTGTCTCCGGTTTCCTGTTCTTCAACTGATCTTCGAGCACTTGCACGGCCTTCTCCAATTGCGCGTCGCGGCCGGCAAGAAAGTCTTCCGGAGTGTTGTCCACATCCACGTCGGGTGGTACTCCGTAATTCTCCAGGTTGTAGCCCTTCACGCTCCACAGCCCTGTGGCCGGCGTGCGGATCGACGATCCATCCAACAACCGGAAGGCCCCGGTGCCGATCACAGCTCCGTAGGTTGTCTTTCCCACCACCTTGCCCAACCCCAGCGTGCGGAAGCCGTCGGGAAAGACCTCGGCGTCGCTGGTGGAGCGCTCGTTCTCCATCACTACCATCGGCCCGAAGAAGGCCTGCTGCGGGCGGGTGATCTGCACCGAGTCGCGCGCTTTCGTGACCTGATATTGCCGCTGGCTCAGGATCGCCAGCAGTTCCTGGTCGATCCCGCCTCCGGGATTGAAGCGCTGGTCGATAATCAGCGCCTTCTTGTCGTGGTTTTCCACCAGGTCGCGCTCAAACTTGCGCAGTGACTCCGCATTCATTTGCCGGATATGGAGATACCCGACCTCGCCCTTCGAAAGCTTCTCCACCATCGCCCGCCGCTGC
>DASZFK010000299.1:0-5836 GCA_035939855.1 Candidatus Angelobacter sp. | reverse complement strand
CACTCCATCTACGATGATTTCTATTGGTACACACATTTTGCAGACAAAGATTTTGTCTACGGTCGCGCTCTCTCCCAGACCATCGGCACCATGGTCATGCGCTTTGCCGACGCCGATGTGCTGCCCTTTGACTTTACTGATTTCACCGACACCATCCACAAGTACTCTGAGGAACTCAAGACGTTGCTGAAGAACCGGCAGGACGAGGTCCGCGAGCGCAATCAGGACCTTGATGATGGCGTGTTCAACGCCATCTCCGATCCGCGACGTCCCATCGTTCCACCGGCCAAGGAAGCTGTACCCCCGTTTCTCAACTTCGCGCCGCTCGACAATGCGGAAGCGATTCTTCGCCGGAGCGCTGAGCGATACTCGAAAGCATTGAAGGGGATAGCCTCCGCGAATTTCCCGCCCCAGATGCTGCAAGAGTTGAATAACAAATTGATCCAGACCGAACGCCACCTCACCAACGAGGAGGGCCTGCCAAGGCGTCCGTGGTATAAGCACCTTATCTATGCGTCCGGGTTCTACACTGGTTACGGAGCCAAGACACTGCCGGGCGTGCGCGAAGGCATCGAAGAAAAGCGTTATCAGGAAGCAGAACGAGAGATTGTGAGAATAGCAAAGGCGCTGGAGACATACGCTGCCGCGGTTGACGCCGCAGCTTCCGATTTGGAGAAAGCGGGCAGGTGAAGTCCCGCCTTCTCTTAAATATGTTTGGACTCTGGATAAATCCGTCCCGCCCTTTCGTGTATCATCAATGAGGACGTTGGTCAGGTAAGGACTTATAGTTATGCGTTCATCCAGCAGCCCGAGCAAAGTCGTAATGGTGGCAGCTCTGTTCGCCATCATTAGTTTTGCGCTGTTTCCGGTGTGTCCACTGCCTTCGCTCGATGGATCCGGCACCGGCTGCCATTCCGAATCTGATTCCGACTCTCCCGACATGCCCGATCAGCAGCAGTCATGTTGTTCCGCCGTTGCCCATCAACAGCCTGGAATGGTTTCGTCGGGACCGACAATTTGCCTGGTTGTAACCATCTCGGAAGCCAATGATCCCATCTCATCCCAGCCATTTTCGACTTTAGAATTGCCAAAGCTCGACCAAGGCTTCTCGCCTCCACTCGGCACGGTTCTGCGCGTCTAGAACATCTTTCTCTTCTCCACTCCACTGAAACCTCATTCAGAATTTTTTTATCCCCCCATGAGGAGACGTGTTCATTATGTTTGGAAGAATCGTTACCGCTATCATCTTTGTATTGCTATATGTGTTTTCCGCGATAGCGCAGGAACGGCAGCTCGTTTCGGAGAAAGCACATCACGACATGGATGCGGATCATTCCCATGCCGGCGAATCGACAGAGACATTCCTGGACCAGATAGAAACCCATACAGCCTCCGGCACCAGTGGTGAACCCAACTCCACGCCGGCGCCGATGCTGATGTTGCGCAAAGGCGATTGGACATTCATGTTCCATGGCCAGGCGTTCCTGACCCTGCAGGAGCAGAGCGGGGCCAGAGGAAGCGACAAATTATTTTCAACGAATTGGATCATGCCGATGGCACAGCGCAAATTTGGGAGCAGCACGCTGACCTTTCGCACCATGCTGAGCTTTGATCCAGCCACGGTTACCGGACGTTTTTATCCTGAACTGTTTCAACAGGGCGAAACAGCCTTCGGCAAGCCGATTGTCGATGGGCAACACCCTCACGACTTCCTGATGGAAATCGCTGCGCTCTTCGACACCAGAATCGGGGAGCGGACGCTCCTGTCGGTGTATGCGGCTCCGGTAGGCGATCCCGCTATGGGGCCGTTGGCTTATGCTCATCGGCCATCAGCCTCTGAGGACCCGCTCTCGCCTCTCGGACACCATCTTGCCGACTCCACGCACATTGCGGATGATGTGGTCACCCTCGGTATCACTCACAGGGCGATCCGCCTGGAAGCCTCGGGATTTCATGGACGCGAACCAGACGAGCACCGCTGGGACCTTGATACCGGAAAAATTGATTCATGGTCTGGTAGGTTGACTGTCACTCCCGGAGCCAACTGGAGCGGTCAATATTCGTTTGCGCACCTGACCAGCCCTGAGGAACTGCATCCCGCAGAAGATGTGCTGCGCATGACGGCTTCCATCAGCTATAACCGACCGGTCGCGGCGGGCAATTGGGCGAGTTTGGTTTTATGGGGACGCAATCGCAGCTTGAGCAACGGCGTGGTTTCCAATAGCTACCTGGCAGAATCGACGCTGCGATTCAAAACCAGCAACTACTTTTGGGGACGAATCGAAAACGTGGATCGCACCAGCGACCTGCTGGCTACAAATACAAATGCTGAAGAACACGTCATCGGTCGTGTGCAGGCATGGAGCATCGGTTACGGTCACGACATAAGGATGGTTCCACACTTGCAGACGGCCCTCGGAGCACAAGCTACGTTTTATGCTGTCCCCGATGGTTTGAAGCCGGCTTATGGTTCGCACCCTGCCGGAGTCGTCATTTTCCTTCGAGTGCGTCCCAAAGGAATGCATCATCATTGAAAACTATTTGTCGGCTTCCATCTTCTGCACATGGAGAAGAGCTTGGTTTTTGGGGTCCAGGACTCCGCTCACTTTTACTTTCTTGCCGGCAAACAGCTCTAGCTGGACCGGGCCGTCGAGGCGATAAACGTCTTCTTTCACTAATAGCACGAAATTTCCGCCCATTTCTTTAACGCAGTGCAGGGTGCAACTGGCTGCGTCTTTGCCATAAACTCCCTTTTTCACCATGGAGCTGTGGGTATGGTCAAGGGAGTGGACGTTGTAGGCGCACTGGCTGTCTACGATCTCGCCTTGCAACGTAATCACTGCATCTTTGGCAAAGGCATACGATCCCATCAGCAATAAAAAGAATAGGAATCTGGGGGCTTTGTTCATTGAGGTGCTCATAACAATCCTTTCTGGGTGATAAGGCCAACAAATTTTGGATCAGGGTACTACCAAAAACTTCATACGCATTCCTTCATGGTCTCCACTGCAGATGACCGTGCATAACACTTCGTATTTGCCTGGTGAAGAAGGCGCGGTCAGATTGAACTCCTGCACACCAGGCTGGAGTTCAAGGTCCCATCCCGGCACTTTTGCCCGGTCTTGGGCGCGCAGCAGGGTAAATCCGTGAACGGCGCCATTGCGGTTCCAGCTCTTGCCTTTACGCGCCTCGATGCGCAACAACAGCGGCTCGCCTGCTTTCACTGTGATCTCTGCCCGGTCTTGCCCAATCACCTTGAAACGGCTGTTTTTGTCAGCCAACACCTCGATTACCCGAGACTGGCCTGGCAGCGGCAGTGACATCATCAGGAAAATGCCGCACACGGCACAGACTGTGGTTCGGGCGACGAAACGACTCGAGTTTTGGAAACGCTTCTGCATAATCACTGGCTCATGTAATGCAGGATCAACCGCGCTTCCTCTTCGGTAATGGTCGCCCGCACCCGCATGTGCCGGACGATGGTCGCAGTTACGCGCGGCGCAAATTTTGGCGGAGCAGCATGACAGCGCCCACAGTTGGAGTGAAACCGCTTTTCTCCCTCCAGGCGCATGGTGTCGTCCTGGGCACTGTGGCTTGCTGGGCCCGTTGCGGCGGAGGACTCCTTGCCGCTTTTGTCGTTGTGATTATTGTTCTTGGCCGAAGCTACCAGCACCAGGCAAAAGAGGAAACATGCCCATGCCAGAATGAGCTTACTTAGAGAAGATCTCATTTTCAAAACGTACCTCCTGTAGAGCCGAGAGGCGTGAACAAACGATAGGTAAGCCCGACCACCCAGAGATTGGCATTCTTGTTAAGCGCAAACTGGCGTCCATAAGTAGCTGACGCGCGTATGTCGCTATTGAAGTAATAATTCAAGCCAAAATCAGCTTGGTTCGTATCGCGGCCAAGAGCGCCGAGTTTGGCGGCAATTGCCTTGGTAAGTTTAGGATCGGCAAAAAACTGTTGTGCTCTACCTGCTGCCTCCAGCCGCCGCAGGGCTGGAATTTGGCTGAGCCGGTAGGCAGACTCAATCCAATAGCCGCTGCCTTTCAGTCCCGACGAGTGCACATACTCAGAGCGCAGCGTTAGCGGTAGAGGATTAGGCTGCCATTCGGCATGGAGTCCAGCGGAATGCGACCGGTCCGCCTGCAACAATTGTTGAAACGATCCCCCGATTTCCAATCTCGGTCCTGGCAGAAAGAATCCAATGCGCCCGCCGGTAGTTCGGTCGGTCGCGAGAATGTGATTGGTATTGGCGGTGGAGAAGTAGAAAGCATAATTGAGGTTGATTTTGTCCGTCCCTGCCGGAAATCCTCCCCGCAACATTCCTCCAAGGCTGGATCCGCTGAAGATCGGACTGGTCAGCGGATTTGTTTGCAACGCCCGTATCCAAGAGGGAGCGAGACGTTCGCCATACATGCCGAAGGGCGTAACGAAACGTCCGGCAGCGACAGTTACAAAGCGATTGGCAATGTAGTCGACTTGGGCGTAAGCCAAGCCATAAGACATCGTGCCCTCATAATCGCCCTTAGAGTTCCTGGCGAATGTATCGGAATAACTACCTTTGGCTTCGATAAGCCACTTGTCGCCTAATGGAACCAGCAGCAGAGGATTGAAAGAGGGGTTGTCCTGCACTTGACCGGCCGACACACGGGTGAAATAGTTGGCATAATTGACCATAATGGGAACGGGTTTTATTGCATCGTCTTTTTTCAACCCGTCGTCCTGGCCAAGCGCCCCGCCCGAAGACAACGCGAAAAACAAGAGGAACCATGCAAATGGAGTCCTCATTAACCAAACACTCGTTCTCATACTCCTTCTTTCTCGAAGGGGGCTGCCACCCCTTTGCTTTACAAATCTTAAAATTTTCTAATTGGCGCGAGATTATAGCACCCATTGTCAAGGAACAAGGTGACATCCGTAACATAATGTAAAGCTTGACAAATAGTTGAATATCGAAGTGGAAAACCGGTCAAATCAGGCGAATTCCCAAAACAGGATTCTGGCGGGATTTATTTGTCATTTCTAATGTCATATTTGGAACGATCGCGAAGACCATTTGAGGAACCATTTTAGGAAGAGAGTTAATTCCTAGCTTGGTTATTTAAGAGAGGTCTGAGCGGAGGGGCGACACAAGGGTTTTGCTTTGCTCTTCAATCAATGTGAACCCCTGGGTAATGTGCAGCAAACAGCCCGAGTCCCGTGGGAGAACCGCATTGAGCGTATAGCCCAGCATGTTCGGCGCGTTGTTTTTGGCGCCGAACCATGCTGGGTTCTATCGAAAAATGCACTATTCGCCGCTCGGGGTTTTTCCTCCAGTGCTCCCGCCACCCAGCCTGGAATCGACCTGCTTCGCGCGTTGCAGGTGTTGTTGCAGAATGGGAAGGGTGCTGCTGGCCCACTGTTTCACATCTTTATCCTCGACATCTTTGGAGGCATCCTTAAATTCCTGAACGTCTTTTTCGTGGTCTTGAACCATGGCATCCATATAGGTTTTGTCCAGGTCTTGGCCGCTGGCGCTGTTGATCTTCGATTCGAGATCTTTGGCATCGTCGGGCAGGTCGCTGGGTAGGGTCACCTTTTTCTTCTCGGCCAGTTCTTGTAGCTGGTTGAGAGCTTGGGTATGGTCCTTGACCATCAATTGAGCAAATCTCTTTACCTGGGGATTGGAAGTTTTCTGGGCCACAACTTGTCCTAATTCAACTTCTGCTTTGTTGCCCTTGGCGGCCTCCATAATGAAATGCTGGTCCGAACTGCTCAAGGAACTCTCTTTGTTCACAGTGGTGCTTTCCGTCCTGCTGGGACTGCTGGGAGCGGCAGCAGGGCTGGTGTTATC
>DASZFK010000298.1:0-5728 GCA_035939855.1 Candidatus Angelobacter sp. | reverse complement strand
AAGGAGCCAGAAGTCAGGAGTCAAAAGCCAGAAGCCAAAAGCCAGAACAAACCTGCGCAGCGCCGACAATTGTGCCGGCGCTGCATTTTTTGGGGAGCACGATATACTTCTTTCGAGATTCATGGCCAACATACTCTACGGCGTCAATGGTGAAGGTTCAGGACATTCGACCAGGGCAAAGGAAGTTATCTCCCATCTCCAGGCAAAGGGTCATTCAGTACACGTGGTTTCATTTGACCGTGGCCTGCGCAATCTGAGTGAGAGCTTTGAGGTAAACGAGATCTATGGTCTTCGCTTGGCCTACGTGAATAACAGGCTGCGATACAAGCGCACCATGGCCAAGAATTTGTTGAGCGCTCCTCAGGCCGCCAAAAGCGTAAAAGCGCTGATGCGGCTGGCTGATGATTGGAAGATCCAACTGGTCATTACCGATTTTGAGCCGCTGACTTGCCACGTCGGCCATCGCAAACGCCTGCCCGTGATCTCGATTGACAATCAACATTGCTTGACCAACACCGAGGCTGTAATACCTCGTGGCCACAAGAGGGACGTCGCAGCCGTGAAGCTCATCACGCGCCTGATGACCTCCAGAGCCGATGCTTACCTGGTTCTCTCCTTCTTTCCTGCCCCGGTCCGCAAGCCCAAGACATTCGTTTTTCCGCCTATCGTACGCAGTGAGATCCTGCAGAGGAAGCCTTTCGATGGGGACTCAGTCCTCGTCTATGTAACCTCGCCTTCACCCGATTTGGCCAGATTGCTCAAAAGCATTCGCTGCCGTTTTATCGCTTATGGTTTTGGCCGTGATGGGGAAGAAAGCAACATCGTGTTCAAGAAGCCAAGCTTAGATGGCTTTATGGAAGACCTGACGGCCTGCAAAGCTGTGGTTGCCAACTCTGGATTTTCTCTGGTAAGCGAAGCCCTCTATTTGGGCAAGCCCTACCTGGCAGTACCAGTCAAAAACCAGTTTGAACAGACCTACAATGCCTATCATTTGGATAAGATGGGTTATGGCGCTTATTGGACGGAGTTGAACAAGGAGCGGCTGGAGTCGTTCCTATTCAATCTGCCGGTGTTTCGCGAAAATCTGGCCGCGTATCCGCGCCAGGGAAACAGCCCCTTGCTGGCAAAATTGGATTCTCTTATCAGCGAGCTTGTGCAGTGACAGGTCCCAATCGTACCGCGACAAATCTACGACCCATGAATAGGGAAATGGAGCCTGAGCCGCAGGTGCAGGTTCCCGCAACCCTGTTCATAAGTCTGGCTGTCGCAATCCTCTTGCTCGTGCTGTTTGCCTGGATGGCTCGCGAGGTCTTGCGCGGCGATGCCGAAAACTTTGATCGCTCGGTGCGGATGTGGGTACATCAACATGCATCCTCCACCATGACCCGGCTCATGACAGCGATTTCCATGCTGGGAGGGCAGGTTCTGGCGCTGGAGTTTGTTGTTGCCCTGGCTGCGTTTTTGGCCTTGCGCTGGCGCCGCGCGGCAGCATGGCTCGCCATAGCCGTGGCCGGAGCAATCCTGCTGGAATACAGCCTGAAGCTTGTATTTCAACGACCCCGGCCAACTGGCTTCTTTGCGGTATCGCCTCATGATTACAGTTTTCCCAGCGGTCACGCATTGGTTTCATTTTGCTTTTATGGCGTGGTCGCCGGCCTGTTGGCTGACCGCACGCAATCATTGTTGCTGGAAATCCTGATTTGGACCTCAGCAGCTCTCACCATTGTGGCCATTGGGTTGTCGCGGATCTATCTGGGCGTTCACCATCCGACAGATGTGCTTGCCGGCTTTCTTGCCGCCACGATTTGGGTCAGCTCGATCATTGCGCTGGACCACATTCGCCAGATGCGTAGAAAACACCTATCCGCCAAAGAGATTAGTATTTTCTAAACGTTGCTCGTAGCTGTCCGCACCTGTCCACAGCGAATGCTTGACGAAAATAAAAAATCATGATAGGGTCTACTAGTAGTATCGGTATTTGGGTGAACCCAGAGGCTGCCCAGGCGACACCGGAATCTGTGTTCTTTGACATTTGAACAATGAAAGTTAAGGGCGTTTGCCGCTACAAAGCTCAGCCTGGGTGGCTGAACAGCTTGAAAAACAAGGACTTAAGTAGCATCGAGTCGTTAGCTAAATACTAATGGCTAAGAACTAAGAGCTACACAAGGCAACCATCATGAAGAGCGGTTACAGCGGTAACAACCGGTAACAGAAATCGTCAATAATGATGCGGCTTGTAACCGGGGTAACCGTTGTAACCGCTGGTTTTTTACACACAACTGATTCCGAGCCCATCCCAAAAAAAACCGCCAGAAATTCTGGCGGTTGCGATAGCGAGACCCACCTGTCATTGAGGTGGTCGCGTCGACGGGTTTGTGGTTTGAGTCGCGCCCGGCGTCATTGGCGGAGGTGTCGAGCTTGGAGTCCCCGGAACCCCGCTCGCTGGTGTTGTCATAGCTGGTGTTGTCGTTCCACTTGGGCTGGATATTGGAGCTTGTTGCGAAGTTGCAGGTGATCCTGGGTTCGCGGAGACACCTGGAGTCGAGACCGATCCCGATACACCCGGGGTTGCGACTGAACCAGCGTTGGTTCCGCCGCCGAGGTTGCTGCCAATTGCTTCTCCACTGACTACCATCTCAACGCGACGGTTCATCTGGCGGCCGGCTGCAGTGCTATTGGTTGCGACCGGGTTATCCGGGCCAAAGCCACGTTCGGTTACGTTGGTGGACGGAACTCCCTGGCTTACCAGGAAATTGCGTACCGCCGCCGCTCGCCGCTCCGAGAGCCCCATGTTGAGGTCAAGCGAACCTGTGCTATCAGTGTAGCCATCGACTTCCAGCTTCAAATCGGGATAAGCAAGAATGATTCCGGCTACACGAGCGAGTCGCACCCTGGCGCCTGGTTTTAAGGTGGCTTTGCCGGTATCAAACAGGACATCGGAAACATTCACAATCAGACCCTTAGCGGTGTCCTTGGTTTGCAACACCTGGTTGAGTTGCTGTAGCAGGCGCTGGCGCTGTTGCTCCGCCTGCTGCTCGCTCTGCAATCTGGCTTGCTCGGCCTGCTGCGCCTGCAGACGAGCTTGCTCGGCCTGCTGACTCAGGGCCTGTTGCTGTTGTAATGCAGCCTGCCGGGCGGCTTCGGCCTGCTGGAGTTGCTGCTGGGCTTCGAGTTTTTCCTGCTGCGCCGCTAAACGGGCCTGATCAGCTTGTGACTTGGCGAGCTCGGCTGCCTGACGTTCCTGCTCGGCCAGTGCGCGTTGATCCGACTGGCGTTGCGCTTCTAGATGGGCTTCGTCAGCACGCGCAGCTTCCCGGTCAGCCTCCGACTGGGCCTGGCGGATTCGTTCCTGCGAGCGGTGACGTTCTGCTGCAACACGTTCCTGCTGTTTTTTCTCCAGCGTGATCAAGCGGGCATCCTCGGCCGCTTGAGCGGCTGCGCGAGCCACTGTGCCAATAGGAGTCTTGCCTTGCTTGCGGCGTTCGTATTCCTGTGCCTGGCTCAGGTAGTCTTTGGCTTTTTGCAAAGTATCGGGAGCGTACTGATCGGCCCCTGAAGCCTGAGCGATAGCAATAGCATTCTCGGCTTCAAGAATTTGCAGTGAACTCTTTTTCTGGTGCTCCAGATTGGTGGCTGGCAGTTCCGTCACAGGGATGTTGACGGTATATTGGCCCTTCTGCAAAAGCTCATATTTCGCCGTGATTGGATGGATACCGCCCGCGGTATCCGGACGAACGATGTTCTCCGCTACCAGCACATCGCTGGGGCGGGTCACCGCAAAATAAGGCTCGGCGGTCAGGATCATTCCAAATTCCTGCAGCCCGCTCGTGACCTGCACGTCAACATCGCCATCCCCATTGGGCATGACTTCGCCCAGGTTTACAGCTCTTCCTTCCGGAGTGATGGCCCACAGGACATAAGTGAGATACTCAGGACCGAAGCTGCGTGCCGGCTGCAAATGATGAAAACTGGCATCAATGGCCAGCCGGCCGGTATGTCCAGTCACCTTGGCCCGCCCTTCGATTTTGGGTATCAGCGAGGTGCCCTTAAAGTCCACCTGGGTTGTTCCGCCTCGGTCGCGATAGTCGATAGCCTGGGTGGAACGCTGGATTACATTCACTTTGAAAGTGAAAGGATGGTCGGTCTGCTGAAGATCTTTATCCTGATCGGGTTGTTGAGCATTGGTGGATGGCGAGGTCGCCTCATTTGGCTGCGTCGATTGAGCGTCGAGCAGTGATGCGCAAAAAGAGAGCGCTACGGCTGCTGCGAACGTACTTAGGAAACCAAGTCTGTACTTCATAGGGACACCCCCTGCTTAGATACATGGTTGTACCGATACATGAATAGATGACACGGGAAAGACCAGGGTTTTCCCCGATTCAAGCGGGTAATCACTTCGTCGCGCTCCTCAATGTAGGCCGCGCGTGAACGGACAAAGCGGACCAGCGCACAGTAGTGTGGGGGGAGCGCTTTCAAGGGAGATTCGGCAGAGTATCTGTCCTGTGAAGATTTACCCAATTACCAAGTTACCCAATTACCAAATTTCCTAAGGGGTGATCGCAATGACCCGCAAGGGACTTCCTGATCCATTTACGATTTTTAGCGGCGCGGCAATTACAACTGCTCCGGTGGGTGGGAGTTGGTCCAGGTTGCACAGACCTGCCAAACCAAATTTCCCGCTGCCATGCATGATGTAGTGATTCGGAAATGGCGGATCAAATGAGTGGGCCCTGCCTGCATCCGTTCCCACGGTTTCTACCCCGACTCCTAGAACATCGCGCTCCTTGGCCAGGAACTCTGAGCATTCCTTCACGAATCCCGGCGTGTGCGGACCATCCTCGGTAGCGTTGATGTATTCCTTGGGATCGGTGCGATTGGACCAGCCCGTGCGCAGGAGCAGCCACGCCCCATGAGGTATCTTTCCGTATGAGCGCTCCCATTGTTGGACGCGCCCGATGGTCAGCAGGAAGTCCGGGTTTTGCGCCACGTCGTTGGTGACATCAATCACGCAGGCGGGCCCGACGAACTTGCGAGGAGAAATTTGGTCCACACTGTTTTCAGGAAGGTCCTTGCCGCTGACCCAATGGATCGGAGCATCGAAGTGGGTGCCAGTGTGCTCGCCGGTCTCAAACCCGTTCCAATACCATGCAGGGCCGCGCTCGTCGTAATGCGATAGCTCCCATATCCGAAACGCCGGCGTATTGGCAAACTGCGGAGGAAGCGGCAGCAGCGGCGTCTCCGCGCTCAAGGGCTGGGTGAGGTCCACAACCCGCAGCTTGCCACTGTTCAACTGATCGATAAGCTCCATCAAAAGACTTGCCATTTCTTGTTATTCTCCGTGTCTTCGTGCCTCTGTGGTGGGTTTGGTTCTTAAGTTTTATGCTTGTTAATGATCTTCTCTATGTGCCGCCGAAATTGGAAACGGTTTTCAAGCAGCGATAGGTCTGTTACATATCCTTTGGGGCCGACAGCCTCCACTTTTACCACGATGCAGGTCAACTCGTTGCCCTCCATCGCCTGGACAAAACTTTCCGCGAATTCTTCGGGCGTGCGAACCGTTAGCGCTTTGGGAATTCCTGCCGCCAAGGCAATCGCCGCAAGATCGCTGCCGGTGGAGGTAGCCGTGGGAAAGCCACCAACGGAAAGCAGGCTCTCATTATCAAAAATCACATGGACAAGCTTCTTCGGGCGATAACGTGCCAGGGTTGTAAACCCGCCGAGGTTCATC
>DASZFK010000297.1:0-16203 GCA_035939855.1 Candidatus Angelobacter sp. | reverse complement strand
TTCAAAACGTTGCGCAACCGTGTGTTGCATCTGTGGGCGAGTTGTTTCAGCACGTGCGTGGTAAGCACGCCGCTGCAGCAGAACTTCGCGCCCTCTTTAATGAGATCCGAGATGACTCTCTCGCCTTCGGCATCAATTGTTGTGGCATTGCTCAAGTCGATGACCATCGCGCGGCCATCCAGTGAGGCTCCGGCATCACTCCAGGTTCTGCGCAGCTCAGCCACCCAGGGTTGTACCAATGTTCCCTCTACGACTAACCGTCGTTCCTGCTGCGTATCAATGGTGGAGATCCTGAACATATCGCTTCCGCCACTGATGAGTGCAGGGCCACTGCCAAATCGACAGCGAGTCGTAAAGCATTGAATTTTCAACAGAAAGCAAGTGGAACCCCGAACACAAATGTCGAAAATGTCGAAGATAGATTCGACAATGTCGAGAATGACGACGGGCACTTGCTTTGTTTTGCGCATTCATCAGTCAGTCGAGCGAGACGCAATGAAATCGACATTGGGGGAGCATTTCGGAAAGAGATTCCAAAGCTGACCATTACCCCGAAGCAGCATTTCCCGGAGCGATAAAATGGCAAAAATGTTTTGGTTTTTTGCGTCCGAGATGAAGGAGTAGACTGGAGGGCAAAGATTCGTAGCAAATTGTCGGTTCTGAGCGCGACGAATCTCACGATTGATCTACCAAAAATCTAATTTGGAGTCTAACGACATGAAAATCGCCAAGGTCTTGATTCTGACTTTGACAATGCTGATTGGACTAGCTGTATCCGCACCGGCCCAGGCGAGAGCGGGTAGTAGGGGTGGCGCCATGGGAACCCTGAGTCCCGCAGGAAACACGCAAGTAGGGACACCGAACTGGGATGACGGGAAGAAACCAGTAAATCCCAATGCCGAACTAAGCATCAACGAAAAACTGGCAACCAAATTAAAGACGCTCCTACCTCAAGACACGTCTCCCGGCACAGCGTCGAAGGGATTCGGCGAACTCAAGGAGTTTGTAGCGACTGTGAGGGCCGCTAATAACCTTGGTGTTGCTTTTAGCGAGCTTAAGGGGAAGATGGCAGACGGCTCCTCGAAAGAGCTGCAGAAAGCCATCCATCAGCTTAAACCGGATGTCGATGCCAAGGCCGAAGTGAAAAAAGCCAATGAACAGGCCAAGCAGGACATCAAAGAATCGAAGGCTTCCTGAACAAGCCCATGAAAAGCGCAATCCTCAAACTCGGTTTGGTGCTCGTTGTTCTGACTGCATTCGCTCCCGCGCGCCTACCCTTGGCGGGGGATGAAAGCGTCACGATTCAAGCGGGTACGGTGTTCGATGGCAAGGGCCAAGCTTTGCAGGATGTTCGTATCGTGGTCCAGAACGGCAAGATCCTGAGGCTGGAGCACAGCCAAAA
Source organism: Candidatus Angelobacter sp. (assembly GCA_035939855.1). GTDB lineage: Bacteria > Acidobacteriota > Terriglobia > Terriglobales > Acidobacteriaceae > Angelobacter. The sequence goes on along the minus strand of DASZFK010000297.1, from coordinate 14,801 downwards.
TGCCAATGGCGCAACCTATGATCTGCGACGCCTGACCGTACTGCCGGGATGGATCGATGTCCACGATCACATCACCTGGCACTTCGGGCTGAACGGACGCGCTGAGGACAAAGACGAGACGCCCGCACAGGCCGCCTTGGCTGCAGCCGGAAATGCCTGGGTGACACTAATGGCCGGCTTCACCACGATTCAGAGCGTGGGCTCGCCCGAGGATAAAGAGTTGCGTGAGATCATTGCGCAGGGCAAAATCCCGGGGCCGCGAGTCCTTACTGCGCTTCGCCCCATTGAAGACTCCAAGCTTACGGTCGAGCAGATTCGCGAACACATCCGGCAGCTCAAGATTGACGGTGCCGACGTCGTGAAGATTTTTGCCTCGCGCAGCATTCGTCAAGGCGGCGGACAGACGCTGACCGACGAGCAGCTCAAAGCCGCTTGTGACGAGGCAAAAGCTCAAGGATTGCGAAGTGTTGTTCACGCTTACCGCACCGCCATCCGGGCCGCGAGCCTGGCTGGATGCACCCAGGTCGAACATGGAACTTATGCCACTGACGATGATTTGCGCACCATGGCGGAGCACCATACGATTTTCGATCCCCAAGTGGGGCTGGTGATTCACAACTATCTCGATAACAAGGCCAAGTTCCTGGGCATCGGCAACTACACCGAAGAAGGATTTGCGAAGATGCAAGAGGTCCTGCCGCTGAACCAGGAGATGTTCAAGCACGCCTTGGCCACCAAAGGCTTGAAAATTGTCTTTGGCACTGACGCAGTCGCGGGAGCGCATGGACGCAACGCCGAAGAATTCATCTACCGGGTCCAGGCAGGGCAGGATCCGATGGATGCCATGGTGGCGGCAAATTCGCGGGCTGCGGAATCGCTCAACCTTCAAAGCGAAATTGGGACCATTGCTCCCGGCATGAACGCCGATATCATCGCGCTCGATGGCGATCCTCGGAAGGACATCACCGCAGTCCGCCGCGTAGTATTTGTAATGAAGAATGGCAAAGTCTTTAAGAACGCGGCACCCAGTCGCTGAGATGCAAAACATTCAAGGCCTACCCCGCCAGTGGTTTCTGCTATATTTTTACCTTAGGACAAAGAATCATTGCCCAGCCAACAGCAACTTAGATGGTCTGAACTGAGGGTCGGCATAACCGTGACTGTCGCGGCGGTGACCTTAGGTGTCTTGGTCTTTCTTTTAAGCGGCACGGCAGGACTTTTTACCTCCAAAATTACGATTTTTGCCTATTTCGACAACGCTGAAGGTTTGAAAAAGGGTGGGCCGGTGGATTTGCAGGGCGTAACCATCGGGAATGTCACTGATGTTAAGGTGGTTCCCAATCGTCCCGATAGCCCGGTACAAGTCGTGATGAGGGTGAATACGAAATACCAATTCCTGTTGCGCAAAGATTCAGTTGCAAAAATTGCGACGGCAGGAGTGCTGGGCGAATCGTTTGTCGACGTGGAGAGCAGAGGAGCGAAGCTGGGAATGATTCAGGACGGGGATACTTTGCAGTCAGCCGCTTCTCTCGGCTTCCAGGAGGTTGTGCGCGCCAGCCAATCGACGCTGGAAAACCTGAATATTCTGGTGAAGCGTCTGGATGGCATTATTGCCAGCATTGAAAACGGCCAAGGCACTATCGGCGGCTTGATCAAAGATCCGGCGCTGCTCGATAAAGCGAATGCTCTGCTGGGACAGATGCAGAAGATTGTGACCGACGTGGGCAACGGCAAAGGGAGTATCGGCAAGCTTCTGGTGGATGAGGGCCTGTATCACCGGGTCGATTCGGCGCTCGACAAGGTCGACAAGATGGTGACCGATATTCAGGCCGGCCAAGGCAACCTGGGCAAGCTTTTGAAAGATGAAAGCATCTTTAAGAACCTGCAGCAAACCTCAGCCAAAGCCAACGAACTGATGGACAGCATCAATGCCGGTCATGGCACGATTGGCAAGCTGGCCCGCGATGAAGAACTTGCCAAGAAGCTAGATGCGATCATCACCAACCTCGCAGAGTTGTCCAAAAAGATCAATGCGCCCGATAGCACAGTGGGCAAGATGCTGAACAACCCATCGATTTACAACAACACAGACCAGATGCTGGTTGAAACCCGAAACCTGGTCAAAGCCATTCGTGAGAATCCAAAAAAATATCTGACCATCCACTTCAGGGTTTTTTAGGCAGACGTTCATCGCGCAGCGATGAATCCGCATATCAGGCGCAGCGGGGGCGATCAAACTGACCATTACTGTATTTTTAGGCCAATGCCACCAAGCCGGTGCTTTCGGCTTGTTCATGCGCGTGATACGACGAGCGGACCAGCGGACCGGATTCAACGTGGCGAAAGCCCATCTTCAGGGCTTCCTGTTTCATGAAAACAAATTCCTCGGGCGTGTAATAGCGGGTCATCGGCAAGTGGTCCCGGGAAGGACGCAAGTATTGGCCCACGGTCAAAATATCCACATCGCGGTCAGCCAGATCACGGAAGACCTGCAGTAGCTCATCCATCGTTTCGCCGATTCCTACCATGACCCCGGTTTTTGAAACCATTCCCGGGGCAAAACGTTTGACATTGTCGAGCAGCTTGAGTGTCCGTTCATACCGGGCCCCGGAACGGACAGCGCGATAGAGCCGGGGTACAGTCTCGGTATTGTGGTTAAGAACCTCAGGCTTGGCTTCGAGCACAATCTTCAAGCAGTCTTCTCTGCCCTGAAAGTCGGGAATCAGCACTTCAACCTGGCATTGCGGAGCTTGCAGCCGTATCTGCCGGATGGTTTCGGCAAAAATCCTGGCTCCCCCAACGTTGTCGTCATCGCGGTTCACGCTGGTGACAACAGCATGTTTTAAATCCAGAGTGGCTACGGCCTGGGCCACACGGCGCGGTTCATCCCAATCCAGAGGTTCGGGTTTGCCTTTGGGAACGGCGCAGAAACCGCAGCGACGCGTACACAGATTACCCAATAACATGAAGGTTGCAGTGCGATGGTTCCAGCATTCACCGATATTGGGGCACTGGGCCGATTCGCAAACAGTATGCAAATCCAGAGTTCGCGCCAAGTGCTTAAGCTGGTGGTAGTTCTCCCCCAGAGGCGCACGCGCTTTGAGCCAAGCAGGCTTGGGCTGCGGACGCCGGGGCGTCACGTCGATCTGGACAAGTTCGATAGCGGTGGCCATGTCAATCTATGTAACTATTTAATTGTACGACGAGAGCTACAAAGTACGCAGATATGCGATCACGTCATCGATCTGCTGCTGGGAGAGGCTGTTGCCCATGGGGGGCATCATATTGTGCCCGCGCACGATCGTCTGTTCAACAAAGCGATCGTTGGCCACCAGTCCGCTCGGCAGGTACTGTTTTTGAAAAACACCTTTCAGGCTGGGGCCCTTGAGTGGCTTGGATGTATAGGCGGTATGACAGACCGCGCAATAGAGCTGAAAAACACGCCTGCCTTGTGCCTGCTGAGCATTCAGTCCCAGCTCGGCATCGGTTTTTAGGGCCGGATCTTTTCCGCAACCGATAAAAATCAGCACAACTATCAGGCCCAATGCAATGGACGCTATCAGCCTCAAATGTCTATTATGTTCTGTAGTGCAGCTTTCTGGAAAGTTCTTATCATGCAAGTTGCCATCAAACGCGCCTACGAACGTCCCTCCCTTTCCGATGGCCAGCGGGTGCTGGTAGACCGCTTGTGGCCACGCGGCATTCGAAAACAACAGGCCCGAATCGATCATTGGCTGAAGGATCTGGCGCCTTCCGACAGTCTTCGGAAATGGTTCCATGCCAACGCGAATTGGGCGGTATTCAAGAAACGTTATTTTAGAGAACTCTCGTCTCCTGTGGCCTCCACCGCATTGGAAAAACTCTATGCGCTCATCAACGAGCACCCCAAAGTGACCCTTGTCTACGCTGCCAAGAATACGGAACACAACAACGCGGTCGTTTTGAAGGAGTTGTTGGAGGGCATGAGGAAACCACCCTCCAGCAGCGGGCCTGCCAAGGCGGCTGCTGCTTCAGGACGCGTTGCGCGGCGCCGGCCAAGCTGATGGTCATCCGTCCTGTTGATCCTCCCGCAGCCGGCAATGAGTTTGTGGCTGCATGGCCAGTCGTTCAAGGAATACAGAAACAGAAATATGAAAGCTGCTGGCTGATCACCCAGCCCTCTCATGCCGCTCTGGCAGCAGCGCTGGCCAGCGCGCTCACCGCCCCGCAGATTCCCAAACCGGATGTCAAACTGGTCCAAGCGATAGCTCTGCACGACGCCGGTTGGGGCATGCCCGATGCCCAGATCATCCAGATGAGCCGTGCCGATCGCCGTTACAGGCCAAGTTCATTTCTGGAAACGAGCGTGCCCGAGTTTCTTTCGGCGTGGAGCAAGTCTATCTCCGCGGCCCAGGCGGTTTCTCCTGCTGGAGGTTATGTTGTGAGCCGGCATTTCTTCAGGCTCGGTCAGAACATGCTGGGTTCCGGAAGCTGCAACAATGCAGATCGGGAAAAGATGGAGTCGTTTCTCGGGAATGAAGAGCGCCGGCAGAAGAAGCTGACCCTTCTGCAACCTTTGCGGAGTCAAGAGTTGGAACAGTTTACCGATCTGCTGCAATTCTGCGACTTGTTATCACTCTACATCTGCTGCGGGGCGCAACAAAACGTGATTTTCCCCGACTATTTCGGTGTCCAGGTGAGAATCACCAACCGCCCTGAAGGCCTCGATCTCGATCCTCGCTGGATTGCTCCCGGTAAATTTTCGTTTGCGGCGCTCCTGCACCCTCTGACAAAAGAGGTTCAGGGGAAGGAAATTGAGGTTCAGATCGCGTAAAGCTTCACCGGTTCATGCCATCATGATGATGATGTTCCGCGCCGGGTTTGTTTTCAACCTGGCGCTCCACCGACCATATATCGTCTAACGATTTTTCCCAAGGATACACGTGGACCATCCATCCAAAGACGTGGGGGACGAATGTGCCGCCTGCGGCTTCACACTCATCCTGGGTCGAGATCGAGCCAGCCAAGCCGAACTTGGGTGTCTTGGAGAGCATTTCAATCTCGCGTCCCTTGGGAGGCTTGCACATATTCACGTGTTGGTGCCATTGCGCCATGCTCAAGGGAATGCGCTGATTGAGCTGCTGTTCTGAGAAGCGGACAGGCGCCGTATACATGGCTCCAATCAGCTTGTAGCCACTGCCGTTTTTCTCGTAGAGAAGCGAAGTTGGCTTGGACGCATCGAAACGGAAGGCCTCGCCAATGGCATTTCCGTAATTGCTAAAGTGATATTGCTTCTGGGGAAGATTGGGCAGAAAGATCTTGAAGCCTTCGGCCAGCGCCACCTTGTAATCTTTATATTTTTCCAATGCTTGTCGAGCCTCATCTGCGATCCGTTGCGCTTTTTCCTGATCTCCCGGTTGGGGAGTCCGCAACGTGCTCATGAACATGTGGGGGCCCATCTCGTGATGGTGACCGTGCCCCATGGATTCAGTCGAGGCGTCTAAATCGGCGTTGGACTGAGATGATTTCTGCTTTTGGTCGTGGGCAAAGACCAGAACGGCCAATGCCAGAAAAACCCAAAGAATAAAGGGTTTTCGCATAGTTTCCCCCCGGCGCTCGTCTTTACAACACTATCAAACCCGACAATGCCTCAAAAGTTACTTTCGATTTTCTGCCATCAAACTTTGCATCCGCGCCTGGGTTACTATCGAACGAACCACGGAGGCTACGTATGATTACCTGGGGAAGGTCGATGTTCATGACCATTCTTTTGGCGTTTGCCATGCTTTCCATAAGCTCGTCCGCGCAAACGACCGCAACCAAACAGGATGGCAGCCCGCAGAATGATATTGTCCAGATGCGGGAGCAGCAACGGCGTCGCCAGGAAGAGCTCAATCGCCGGCTGAACTTTACCCCAGAGCAGAAGCAACAATGGGTCTTGATTCAGAAGCAGACAGCACAGCAGATCAAGGCTGCCCGGATGGATGAATCCCTGAATGAAGAACAGATGCAAGAGAAGATCAGGGCTATCCATAAACAGAACAGGACCCAAGTCCTGGCCATGCTGACTCCCGAGCAGCAGGAAGAGCTGAAAAAATGGTGGGAAGAGCAGCGGTTGGCAAAACAACAGCAGCAAGGCGCGAAGACCGATGCTGATTCGTCCAATTCGGACAACTCTTCCGGTAATACCAGCCAAGGCAAAGCCGATACCAAAGATGATGATTTCTTTGCAGGCATGATCCAGGACCCGGAACCCCCACCGAGGCCAGCGAAGAAGCACTGAGAAGCTGAGTGCTCCGAACCTGAAAGCAATTTATAGTTAGGGACATGCCTTCCCACATCGATTGGCTCAGGGATTATTGTCTCTCGCTGCCGCACGCAACCGAGGATGTCCAGTGGGAAAACAATCTATTGTTTCGCATTGCCGGGAAGATGTTTTGCATAGCCAGCCTGGAGCCCTCGGCCCGGGTTAAGTTTTGCTTCAAATGCACACCCGAGAAGTTTGCCGAGCTGGTAGAAATTCAAGGCGTGATTCCCGCGCCTTACATGGCAAGAAATCATTGGGTTGGCATTGTGGAAGTGAATGCGTTGCGGCAGCCGGAAATGAAAGAGTTGATCCAAAGTTCCTACCAAATGGTCTTTGAGAAACTGCCTAAAAAGTTGCAGGCACAGCTGAATAAGAAAAAGAGTTCTGCAGAGAGAGTGGTTCGGAAGCGGACCCGTTAGGATTGCCACAAATGGGCACTTCGGCGCGCCTCAGTGCAGGCTCCATTGCCAAGTAGCGATCCCAACACGCAGCATCTTTACCCGCTGCAACCCGTTCGTGAAGTGGTTTAGAATCAAAGTCTCTGTTCATGTGGAAATTGCTTCTCACCTGCCTCATCGCGTCCGCCTCCCCGCTTTTCTCGCAAGCCACGGATGGCCTCTCTTCATTCGACCAGGAAAAATTTGAACAATGGCAGGAACAAGGCTCGCGGGAGCAGATTCCGTGGAAGATAAGATTGTTTCCCGCCGGAACATCTTTTCATCAGCGGCTCTCATGCCATATCGAGATCGAGGCGGATGCCGATCACATCCTGAAGCAGGGCAAGACTGGCCGCGTGGTCGCCATGATTCAACTTACCGACTCCAAGGGAGAATTCTTTCGCAATGATGGCAAGGTCGAGTTGAGCGAGATGGAGAAGGTGCACAATGCGAATCTGGTCTTCTCATGGGATGCCTTTGTTCTTCCCGGCGATTATTCTGTGGAACTGGCGATCTACGACGCTCGGAGTGAACAGCACAGTTTTGCCCGGCAGCGGCTCCGCATTCCCGCCTTGAAATCCGACCCGCTTCCTGGCGCATGGCAAGGCCTGCCGGCAGTAGAGTTTTGCGCTCCCAAAGACCCCCGGGACATCGACCGCCTTTTTCACCCTGACATCGATGGGAAACTAGCACTTCAAATGGCAACCAGGCGGCCATTGCGGATCGAGTTGCTGGCCGACTTCACTCCTTCAGAGATCTTCGCAGGTTCACATACGGCCTACACCGCCTATCTCGCTGGGGTCATCCCCACGCTCAAAGTCTTCAGCCAGATCGAGTTGCCCAACGGAACCGTGGATGTCGCCACCATAGACCTGAAAGACAAAAAAGTCACCTTTGAAGAAGAGATCAGTTCTCAGAATCCTGCGGATACCAGTAATAAGAGCGAAGCTAATGCCACTGGTCTTGACTGGCCACGGCTTAAAAAAACGTTCAAGGCGAGTGATCCAAGCACAGTCAACGTGCGCGTGCTTCAGGATCGCCATCCTACTCCCATCTTCTTGCGAGACGAATTGCTGCGCCGCATCACAGCCGCCAAGGCGAAGACCGCCCGAGATAAAAGTCCTCCCCTGCGCGTTTATGTTCTGCTCAGTGGTTCACTCGATGCCTATTCGTTTAACGGCCTGGAATCCAACCCAATTCCCGAATCGCTTCCCGAGCAATGTAATTGCCGAATCTATTACCTGGAGTACGAGTTTTTTGGGGGACGCACCGGAGATCTAAGGACTACCGGCAAAGTTGAAAGGATGCTCAAGCCATTTAAGGTGCGAACATTTTCCATTTCTTCCGCCAATGACGTCCGGCGCGCGATAGCCACGATCCTGGATGAGATCGGGAAGGAAGATCGGGTGAAATGAATCGGGTGATCGGGTAATCCGGCGATCGGGTGATCGGAGGCGGACAACGAATACGATTTATTTCGAGTGTAATCACCCAACCATGCTAGCCGGTGCGAGGGTGCTGAAGTGATTCAACCCGATCACCAGATCACCCGATTTTTACACTCCCTTAACCAGACATTCACCTATCACTCTCCTCTCGACCTTATAACTGTGAAGAAAATCTAATCCCCCCAAAGAGGAGAAGGAATGCGTTTCGTAAAAACTCTATCTTTGTTCTTAACATTCGTGCTGCCGCTCTCGCTTAGCGCAGCGACTGGAGATGACGATCAGAACGACCACCGGATCAAACACGTGCTTCTGATCAGCGTTGATGGCATGCACGCCCTCGACCTCACGAATTATGTTGCCGGTCATCCTGATTCCACCTTGGCCCACTTGAAGGCCCACGGCATTACCTACACCAACGCATCGACCTCACAACCCTCAGATTCATTTCCTGGTTTGGCGGCCTTGATCACGGGTGGCTCGCCTATTACAACCGGTTTCTGGTATGACGTTAGCTATAACCGCAAGCTCTCTCCTCCGGCCAAAACCACTCCCAACGGAATCGCCGGGGGCGCTAACCTCTGCCCGGGAACGATTGGCACTGGTCTCGAGTTCGACGAAGCAGTTGACTTCGACCTGACCAAGCTCAACGGTGGTGGGGGCATCAATCCTGATTTTCTGCCGCGTGATCCCAACAACGGATGCAAACCCATATTCCCTCATCAGTACTTACGTGTAAACACAATCTTCAACGTGGCCCGCAATGCCGGCCTTTACACCGCCTGGATCGACAAGCATCCCGCTTATGAGTGGGTCAATGGGCCAAGCAATCATGGTGTGAACGACTTCTTCGGGCCGGAGATCAACTCCGCAGTCGTCCCTTTGAACACGCCGGAATTCAATGTGCCGCGCTGCCACACCGTCCCCGATCCCGCGAACACCGGCGATTGGACCAAGAGTATCCTGAACATCACCTGCTACGACGAATTGAAGGTCAACGCCCTCATCAACCAGATTGATGGCTTCACGCATGACCGCATGCGTCGTGCTCCCCTTCCTGCCATTTTTGGCATGAATTTCCAGGCAGTGAGCGTCGGCCAGAAATTGAAAGGCGACGGCTACAAAGATGTATTGGGAACGCCCACGCCCGGCCTGGAAAGTGAATTCGATTTTGTCGATCAATCGCTGGGACGGATGGTGAGTGAACTGAAAAAGCAGGACGCTTTCGACTCGACATTGATCATTATCGGCGCCAAGCATGGCCAATCGCCGATTGATGTCCAGAAGCGGGTCGGCATCGGCAACGGCGAACCGCAAACCACAGTTGGTCCTGCCGAGGCCTTTGATATCTCTGATGATGGTTCGTTGATCTGGCTCAAGGATCCATCTCTCACTGCCGGAGTGGTCGCCAACCTGAGCCTGCCGGCCAATCAGCAAGCGCTGGGCATTCAGGAAATCTTTGCCGGTCCATCGCTGGCCGAGAAATTCAACAGCCCGCTGGTTGACGAGCGTACTCCCGACATCATCCTCAAGACCAATACGGGAGTGATCTTTACCGGAGGTTCGAAGATCGCCGAACACGGCGGCTTAAATGAAGATGACCTCCACGTAGTTTTGCTCCTCTCGGCGTCCGGCCTCGAGGCAAAGCAGATCAAGACTCCGGTGACCAATCAACAAGTTGCCCCGACGATTCTAAGGGTGCTTGGACTCGACCCCGACCAACTGGATGCTGTCCGCGCTGAAGGCATACAGGTTCTGCCGTTCTTCTTCGATATAGGAAAAGATCAAAACTAGTCTCGATTTCGTTCAATTCAACTCAGTTTCAATTTCAATTCAGAGGAGACGATACATGAAGAAATCCGCTTTTGCCTTGGCCCTCCTGCTCGCGCTATCAACCGCAGCGTTGGCCGGCGACAAAGATCATGACCGCGATGGACACATTCATTGGAAGCGCAACGGAGCGCCTGCCGAGGCCGCCATCACCGGCGGCCCCTGGACGCTGGAACAATCTGGAGCAGCCAATGGATTGAAGTCAGCCGGATACTGCGATGCCAATGGAAACCAGATCGGCAATCCGGGCACGGAACGCATGCAGCCCTACTATTTTCCGAGCGTAGTTGGCCACGGCAAGCACCTGCAAGGGTATTTCGATTGGCGTCCGAAAGACATCAACGAGGCCCTGGCCGCCGCCGTATCCGATGATGCTGGATTCACCTGGACCTTCCAGCAGTTGGCGCTGGAACTGAGAAAGCATTGCCCCGACCAGGCAAACAAGGAGCCGGATGGAGAAAAGGACGCGGTCAGCGGCAACAACGCCGATAACGGCGATGACGATGGGCAAGGTCACCCGTTCGTGATCAAGATCGCCGGTCACACTTATGTTTACACCTTGATCCGAGCCAACAATCATATTGATGTCGATGATCTTGCCATTCACGATCTCACACCCCTGCCAGGACAGCCATTGAACGGAGCTCCCGCCCTCAACGACGGGCCCACCGACCAAAATACAAGTCTGCCGGAGCCGGCCTTACACACGCATGGTCTGCTTAATCCCGATGGCATCCTGGGTATCGTCCCGGGAAGCAATCCGCTTACCATCATCTACGAGCAAAAAGTCCTGAACGGGGACCTGCATGGACCAACCGCTCTGCCTGCTTCACAACAATGCAACACCTTCTGGGCCGGATTCTACGCTCAAAACGGCGGGCTCTCACCTAACGATGACGTTACCTTCCTGCGCCTTGCTACGACCAAAGATGGAGTGAACTTCACCGATCTGGGGCCCTTGCAAGGTTTGAACGATCCCACCACCGTTTCCCTCACCGGGACGCGTTGGCTCGCGACCGCGGGAACCGTGCTGAAACTCGAAGACGGACGCTTTGGTCTGCTCTTCTCCGGCGGCAACTGCATCGATGCCGATTCTGACGCCTTCCATTACATCGGATATGCCGAATCCAGCGACCTGATTCACTGGACGGTTGTGAACGGCCTCAACAATCCCATCGCTTCAGTATTTCCCGCGACTGTCTCGGTCAACGCTCAAGGTGTTCCGGCGACCGGCGCAGGCACGCAACTTGTTACCATTCCTGCCGCCACTCCGGTGATTGGAGATGCCCCAGGATTTCTCGCAGGACGCGTCTATGCACCGAGCGCAACTCTATTTGATTCCCACGACATCACGGTTGTATTCGCCGGATATCACACTCAGAAACCCAAGAATGGCCTGGGAGATTATCGGACCATTGGCAGGTTCAGCCTGCATTCAGACCAGAGATTGATCGCCGTCGGACAGGATACGAATGACGATGGTGATCATGACCGTGACGACCACTGATAGTTGAAATAAAAACAACACGCCCCTGGTTTTCATCAGGGGCGTGTCGTTAAAGCAGCCGAAGGTTTGGAAGAATTACTTGTGAGCTGTCAAACGATCGTAGATAAAACCTGCTACGCCGCCTGAGGCTGCGCCAATCGCTGCGCCTTTACCGCCTCCTGCCAGCGCGCCAATGGCTGCACCTGCTCCCGCGGAACCCGCCACGATCGCTACTGACTTCCCGGTGGAACGCTGGTGATGAACCACGGGTTCACCAGAGCTTGCCGGAGTGAATGTTGACCGGCTGGCCACGTGGCTGGGGCTGGGACGTTGCATCAGCACAGGTCGCGATGACTGCGAGGTGGCGCCGTTGGAATCCGTTGGTTGCGATTGCAAGGTTGCGCCCTGGTCACTAGCCTGGACCGTGCTGAGCTTTGGCATGCTGTAATAGGCAAGCGCTGAAACTCCCAGCGCCGTCAACAATGAGGTAATAACGGCAGTACGAATTAAGGTTTTCTTCATAAGGTTACCTCCTAGCAGCTCGGCTGCTACACTGTCGATATGCAAATCGAGTGCCAATCCAAATAACTGAAAAAATGACCAGAGCTGCGGTTTACGTAGCGTTAGAAGAGTAATTCTTACAAGCAGAACCTGCTCAGGGTGGGAACAAATGCAAGTAACTTAAAAATCCGCAAGATAAGTAAAGAAGAGTGAAGGCCCAGAAACCCACGCGGAAAAATTACCCAATTATCAGATTACCCAATGGATTCACTTGATCATCGGCAGGCTGCGTGTGGCTCTGCGTATCGTTTCTTTTTGCCGGTCGGTGGGATTCACAAAGCGAAAGCCATATTGAAAGCCCTGGCGATAACGCACTTCCGCATAGATGGTCATGGGATCGTCGGCGCCCGGAAGTTGAAATTCCAGCTCGACGATTTCTCCTACGGGAATATCACCGGCAACCGTCGCTCCAAGTCCTCCATCGCCAAGGTCCTTGGTGCGGCCATAGAGTTTCTCCGATGTCCTTACCACCAGCCGGAGATCGATCACGAAGCGCAGGTATTCACGAGTGACAGGCCAGGGTTGTGGCGACGAGTTCGACATCGAATTAAAGTTATCACATCTCGCTCGATTCGCTTTGAATACGCAGCTTTTTAAGGGCCCACTGCGCATGTTCAGCGACAACCTGGTCGGCATCTGCGGACATTTTCTCCAATACCGGAATGAAAGCGCTGTTGCCGCTGTTGCCCATGGCCACAGCTACGTTGCGTTTGAGTCCCGCATATTTTGTTCTCTTGACCGGAGAACCTCGAAACGTCTTGCGGAAATTCTCTTCGCCCATTTCCGCAAGCCAATTCAATTCAGGATGAACCAGCATGGGCTGGGGCTGGAACTCCGGGGCCGACGTCATCGGGGCATTGCCTCTTTTGTTGTTCCATGGGCACACATCCTGGCAGATATCACACCCGAACACATGGTGTCCCACGGCGTCACGAAATTCAGGCGCTATCTCGCCCCGCTTTTCGATGGTCAGGTAGGCGATACAGCGGCGCGCATCGAGCTTTCCGGGAGCGGTGAAGGCCTGAGTAGGACAGGCATTGATACAACGCGTGCAACTGCCACAACGATCGGCGGCCGGCAAGTCGGGTGCGATCTCCAGCGAAGTAAGAATCACGCCCAGAAAGAGCCAGGAGCCAAGTTTCTGATTGATGATGCAGGTGTTTTTTCCGAACCACCCGATTCCCGCATATTTGGCGTAAACACGCTCTACAATCGGCCCGGTATCAACATAGCAGCGCGTTTCAACTTCAACGTTGTGTTGTTCCGCCATCGAGTGTAATGCTGCCTCGACTTGCTTCAGGCGCACCAGCACAGAATCGTGATAATCCTTGCCGCCCCATGCATACCGGGAGATCCATCCGCGTTCCGGATCGTTTACCTCTGTAGAGTAGGGCCTTCCGCCGTTGTAATTGAGAGCGCATACGATGACCGATTTTGCCCAGGGCGCGGCGTTTTTCACCGAGGCGCGGCGCAACTGGCCGGCTTCAGAACGTTTCTCCAGATACTTCATCTCGCCCGCGTGGCCAGCCTCAATCCATTGCGAGAAGACGTCCAACTCAGGAAAATCTTCCTCGCGCACCGGAGCGATACCTGCCAGATCGAAGCCTACGGAAGTAGCCGCCTGTTTGGCTATGCGCGAGATTTCTTCGTGGGTAAGCACGCTTTTATTATCTCCTAATCCGGACTAACTCAAATGGTACGGGAATCGATATGATCGCCTCTAAATTTGTTCTACGTATAAAATGTGGCTATGCTGACTCGGATTTACATCGATAATTTCCGGAGCTTCGTTAATTTCGAATGCAGACCGGAAAGAAAGCAACTACTGCTCGGAGCAAATGGCACGGGCAAGTCGTCGCTGCTCGATGCAATTCGGTATCTGAAGCAGTTTGTGGAAGGAGATGGGAACCCATTCACGCGATCGACGCGTACGCGCTGGCAAGACCGGCCTCTGCAAGTCCTGGAAGTCGAAGCCCTCTTAGATGGTAATAAGTTTGAATATCGAGTTGAAATTCAGCATGGGCCGGAGCCGATGTTGGTTAATTTAGAAAGCCTGAAAGTTTCAGGCACGCCCGTGTTTGAGTTGGCAAACGACGAGATTCGTTTTTTTCCAAACAACAGCCGCCAGGCAACTGTCCTACCTCTTCGAACCAAGGAATCCTCACTGCATTTGTCGCAGTTGAGTAATTCACATGTTCACCGTTTCGTTGAATGGATAGAGTCAGTCCACTGTTTTCGTATCGACCCATATCTCGGTACGAGTGATCAGGGTACTAGTAAAGAGGAGAAAAAACCGGATGATAACCTTGGCAACCTTGCGGGATGGTATCGTTATTTGCTGCAAGCTCACCCTGAGGAAAATCTTGGTTTTTTAAATTCAATGAAGGAATCTCTTAGTGGCTTTCGAAGCCTGAGATTCAGCGAATCCAGAGGAAGGCTGCAGGCCCAATTTTTAGCTCCCACCCGAGATGGGGTGACGTATTCAATTCAGGCACTATCTGAAGGCCAGCGCTGTCTTCTTGCCCTGTACATGATTCTTCACTTTTTGATCGTTAAGGGCCATACAGTCTTTATCGATGAGCCGGACAATTTCATTGCATTACGTGAAATACAACCCTGGCTGATGGCTGCGGAAGAAGCAGTTGAAGACCATGAAGGGCAACTTATCTTGATCTCTCATCACCCAGAGATTTTGAACCAGTGGGCACAAAGCTATGGATTGCGGTTTTTTCGAGAAGAGAATGGTCACGTTCGGA
>DASZFK010000296.1:0-19373 GCA_035939855.1 Candidatus Angelobacter sp. | reverse complement strand
ACTCAACCATTGCTGTCTCTTTGATTCAAAGAGGGTGATTTCGTTTCGTAATGGCTCCGCTTTAGACACTGAATAGAATATGTCCCGCTGCCTCCGAAAACAGAAGGCGTTCAAATTGTCTCAAATTATTACACCTACTTTCCTATGCAAAACCTGCTGAAAATCAGATTCAAAATATCGTCCGCCGTGGTTTCTCCAGTGATCGCATCGAGCGGACGTAAAGCTCCATAGAGATCGATCATGATCATTTCATGCGGAATCCTGCCTCTAACAGCTTCCTGAGCAGCACCCAAGCTGGCGAGCGACTCTTCGACCAAACGTTGATGTCGCACATTGGTCAGGAATCCAGCTTCGTATTGGCCGGCGGAGTCTCCCAGAAGCTCAGCCATGATTTCTGCTCGAAGTTGGTCAACTCCTTCTCCCGTCAAGGCCGAAGTTTTCACAATTTTCGAGCTTTCGAAGGATGCTGAAGCCAGATTCCCCAGATCTGCTTTGTTGGCCACGACAATCCTCTTTCTGCTCATCGTTGCTTCAAGCAGTTCATGATCATCCGTTGCAATTGGGCTTGAACTATCGAGAACCACCAACACCATATCCGCATCGCTCAATGCCTCGTAGGATTTACGGATGCCGATGCTTTCAGCTTCGTCGGTGGAAGAACGGAGACCGGCGGTGTCAATGAGTTTAAGCGGAATGCCACCCAAGGCAACAGTTTCGGTGACCAGATCGCGCGTGGTTCCAGGCAAGGCCGTTACGATCGCTCGCTCCCGTTCAATCAGGCGATTAAAAAGACTCGACTTCCCAACATTCGGACGGCCAACAATCGCCAGCGTGAAACCTTCATGCACCACTTTGCCATAAGAAAAGGAGTTTCTCAGCTTCTCCAAGGGAAGCTGCACAGCTTCGATACCCTCCAGGATCTGCTCTGACGGAAGTACTGCTACATCATCTTCGGCAAAATCTATGCCGGCCTCTATCACGGCAATCAGGTCAACCAACGTTTTCTTGATTGGTTGGAGCCGATTTGAAAGCGCTCCGTTGAGCTGCTGGGCTGCTATTTTTGCCTGATAAAGAGTTTGCGATTCGATCAGGTCGCGCACTGCTTCAGCCTGGGTCAGATCGAGGCGCCCGTTGAGGAATGCGCGCATGGTGAATTCGCCCGGTTCCGCAAGTCGGGCCCCGCCTGCCAGGGTTAGTTCCACAATATGTCGAAGAACGACCGGGGAACCGTGCGCAGAGATTTCCACTACATCGTCGGTCGTGTAGGAGTGCGGCTTGGCAAAGTAGGTCACAACCGACTCATCAATCCGCTCCTGCGAGTGGGGATCTACCAGATCTGCGAATACCGCCCGGCCCGCCTCCAGTGGACGGCTCAGTCGCAACATCGATTGAGCCAGCGACAGAGCTGCAGGACCGGAAATCCGAACCATGCCGACACCACCTCGTCCCGGCGGAGTTGCTATGGCGACAATGGTGTCGTCGAGATTCACGTTTCAACTTTGACTCAATGGGAGCGTTAGCCATCCGACCACGAATGACCAGGACATCTTGATTAATTCTACGAATAAATCTATCTGCGGGCGGGCTTGGCAGGCTTGTAGTCTTTGGGATACAGCACCACGTATCTCCTCATGCCCTCGCCTTCGCTTTGCGTCACCAGAGATTCATGGTCACGAAATACAAGATGAATCAACCGTCGCTCGCGTGAAGACATGGGAGCAAATGAATAAGGGACCCCGGCTTTCAGGACTCGTTCTGCAGCCACCTGTGCAGCTAACTTCAACTCCTGCTGGCGGGCGGCCCGATAGCCCTGGCAATCAAAGCTGATCTTGTCGTGGTCTTCCAGATGGAGACGTAACGATTCATGGACAATCGTCTCAATCGAACGCAGCATCTCGGCGCCTCGCTCCAACAACAGGCTGCTATCCGGGCCCGCTAACTCCACCAGGATCTCGGGCGAGGCGAGATCGGACGAAGCCGGAGGATTCACTGTGATGCGATATTTAAGACGAAACCCGCCGGAAGCGATCAGATTTTTCAAAAAGGAGTCGATTTTCTTGGCGGTTGCGACTTTGTCCTGAAGCATAAGTGAGATATCCAAAGGCGGATTATACAATCTTACTTCTTGCGCTTGGCCCGCTTATCCAAAGTTTTCTGGACCTGTTTCCCAAATTCGGTCCGGTTGATCGCGAGCTGCTGGATGTATCCCAGGATATTACTGAGACCCCAGTAGATGCCCAACCCCGCCGCGAGACTCCAACTGAACATGCCCATCATCAGCGGCGTCATCAAGGCAAACATTTTTTGCTGCGTCGGGTCCATTCCTGCCTGCGGAGTGCTTTTCTGAGTCGCAAACATGGTGATGGCAATAGCAATCGGCAGGATATGAACCGGATCAGGAGCGGCCAGGTTATGTATCCAAAGCCAACTTGCCTGGCGCAACTCAATGGCATTTCCCAGCATGGAATAAAAGGCAAATAGAAAAGGCATCTGGAGCAGCAAGGGCAGGCAACCGCCAATTGGATTCACGCCTTCCCTTTTATAAATTTCTGAAATCTCCTGTTGCATTCCGGCGCGCCGTGGGTCCGTGATGCCATAGCGTTTGTATTTCTCGTTGATGGCCTTGATTTGGGGTTGAATCCTCTGCATTTTCAACTGCGACTTCATGCCGGAGATGCGCAACGGCAGCAGAGCGATCGTGATGACCAGCGTCAGAAAAGCGATTGCCCATCCCCAGTTGTTGATCATGTGCTGATGGGTCCATTTCAGCCAAAGAAACAAGGGACGTGAGATAAACCCAAAGAACCCGAAGTCCATGATGCTGCGCAAATCCGGACCGGATTCCTGTGCTCGCGTGCTTTCCAGGATGTCAACAGCTTTAGGCCCCACAAAAAGACGCTCTCGCGTCAGGCCGTCGGCGCTGCCCAGGGCCACGCCCAAGACTGATGTGTTGTCCTTCTCCCCTTCGTTGGGTTTGTCGAGGTTTCTCGGAATCTCTACGGAGCGATGAAGCGTAACTGCAACCGCATCCTTGGGAGATTCAGGCATGAAGGCGGTTGTGAAATATGAATCCACGACAGCAGTCCACTGGAATGGTCCATTAACAGTCAATCCACCAACCACCCACTTCTTCCCTGTCAAGAACCAACCCGACTGTGGGGCCTGCCGGGTAATATTGCCGTTCTGGTCCCAATCGATTCTCATGGCGGCATACGACGAGACTACGGTCTGGTCACCAAAACCTCCGGGCCAGGCCGGATATGCCGGCATGCGCCGATCATTCTGCACGACTTCGGTCTCGACGCTGATGACGTATGACGTCGGGTCGAATTTGAAGACCTTACGCGCGCTGATGTCTCCATCGCGGTATTCGTAACCCAGGGAAGCCGGAGCGCTCAATGGGCCCGTCGCGCTTGCGACATACAGAGCCTCATTCAGTTTTTTCTGCAACCCTTGGTCGTAGGTATAGAAGGAAAGCGGGTAGCCCACGACAGGCGAAGTTACTCGATTTACCATGTCGAGCGGCTTTCCAAAATCGTCTTTGTACTTCTTGAGAACCCACGATTTCACGAGCGCGCCTTGGTTGCTGAAGGTAATTCGGTAGACGTCGTTCTCTATCACTGTCTCAGTTTCGCTGGAAGCCTGTTTGCTGGGGAGGCTGGCAGCAGAAGGTTTGGTCTTAGGCGCTGGCAAGGAAGACTGCGCTGTTCCCGGCGTGCTAGAGGGCGACGGAGACGGCGAAGGTTGTACTTGGGTCTGCTGCTGCTCCGGTCCCGGTTTAGGAGGTTGTTGAGGCGCTTTGATAAAGAAATTCAGTAGGGTGATGCCGATGAAGCTGATAAACAGCACCAGCAGGAGACGCTTTTCACCACCAGGTTCTTGTTGCGGATTGTAGTATTCAGCCAAGAGAACCAATCAATCTTTCTGCACGGGATCATATCCCCCGCGAGCAAATGGATTACAGCGCAGGATGCGCCAAAGCGCCAGAAAACCACCGTAAAAGATTCCGCGCCGAGCAACCGCTTCCACCGCATATTCCGAACAAGTAGGAACATAACGGCAGGACGCCGGCAGAGCCGGAGAAATCAAGCCCTTATAAAATCGAAAACATAAGACTGTCAGAGCTTTCATACCGATCGCCCCTTCTGCGATGTGTTCTTTTGCAACGTGGCAAAAATCCGCTCCAGCTCCGCTTCCAGGCGGACAAACTCGAGAGTCTGGACGGCCTTCCTGGGACGCAAAACCATATCCAATGGCAAAGTGATCGTCGCGAGTTTGCGTTGTACTGCCGCCCGCAAGCGGCGCCTTATTCGATTTCGCTCCACCGCATTACCAAGAACCTTCCCCACCGCGAAACCTATGCGCGGACCTTGGTCATCGCTTCGACGCCAATAAAAGATCGTGATATTTTCCGCAAAATGTTTCCGGCCTTTTTGATACACAGTTTGGAAATCCGCATGTTTCAGCAATCGCGAGCTTCTGGGAAACTTTGGTCCAGGTTGTGTCTGGCTTTGGTTCACGTCTTGGCGTGTACGTAACGGCGAGAATACTGGCAGGCCGGTTTACTCGCGGAATCCGGGCTTTACAGAGACACGTTTGCGCCCTTTGGCGCGCCGCCGCGAAAGCACGGCTTGTCCGCTCTTTGTTTTCATTCGTGTACGAAAACCGTGCGTCTTGGAACGACGACGACGGTTGGGCTGGAACGTACGCTTCGGCATTGAACTCTCGAACTCCTACTCAGAAATTTAAGTAAAGACCAAACAAGAAGTATAAAGGAATACTGCCATACCGTGCTATAGCGGCTCCGTAAGTAGCTGCAACTAGTGCTTTGACTGGGCGAAATCGCATCCGCTTTGTATCAGCCCGCACCATCTGCGGGATGGTTGCCGAGAACCAGAAACTCTCTGTGACGTGTCATCCCGCCCACACTCCGTCCATGAGGAAGACGTGTAACAGGGCACGACTTGACCGGCTGCGGAGCCTAACTCGAAAGTCAATCGCCGGTTCAGGGCGACATCCGCGTAGCAAACCAAAGCCCGCCGGCTTGAACCGGCGGGCTTCGTCATTAAAGCAACTTAATTAAAAGGAAATCCTGCCTCCGATAAAGATCTTCCTGCCAGGAGCGTTTGTAAGAGTTGAGTCACCGAAGCCTTGTCCTTGCTTCGACAGGCCAGCATCCTCAAGGAAGGGATCAATGCTGCTGAAGTTGGCATGGTTGAAGGCGTTGAGCATGGTGGCATGGAACTCAAACGCTGCTCTCTCGGATAGCTTGATCTTCTTAAAGATTCCGACGTTGGCGATGTTGGTGATGGCATCCTGGGCAACATTGCGTCCAGAGGTGCCAAAGGGCGTGCCGAACAGCGTTTGCGCCTGGCCGGAATTGACGATGAAACGAACATCGTTCTTGGTAACGGCGACGAAAGGACACGGGATAGCGGGATTGGTCTCGCATCCGGATTTACCCACGGCAGTCAGGCTGATCAACTGATTGGGATTGCCGCTGCACAACGCATCAAAGCCGGTCAACGAGAAGAGGGCGCATGCGTCCCCGGCAAACATGCCTACGCTGGTCACCGGAGCGTTGAAGTTGCCGGCGAACGGACGGGCCGTATCGACGCCGGCAAAGGCGCCAAAGAAGGCCAGGTCATAGAAGTTGCCGGCCGCGGTTGAGAATGCGCTAAACACTTGCGTGGGTGTATAACGCTGTCCGGATTGCAGGATGTAATTGGCGGAGACGCCCCAGCCACCCAAAACATGGCCAGCCAAGCCCTTTTGGCTCTTGAAGAAAGGCAGTTGTTCGCTGAACAGGAGTGTCCAGGTACCGGGATAATCCAATCCGGAGAAGCCATATTCGCCTCTCTTGGAATTCAGCGGATTCTGGGCAAAGGCATTCGTATTGCCTGCTGTGAAGGTGCTAAAAATCTCACTGACATTATCCAAGGTCTTGGCCCAGGTGTAGGCGCTGCGCACTGTCAACTGCTTGAACAGATTGTTGGCGCGGAACTCCAACTGCAATCCGTTGTAATCGGAGTAGCCGGTATTGGTGCGGGAGCGCAAAACGCCGGTGCCACAATTCACGCGACCCACATCCGTGCCTGCGCCCGGTCCGATCTGTTGGGTGGTCGGGCACGGAGTAAGCCCGGCCGGCACCAGGTTCGGAAACGCGGCTTTGAGATCGGCAATGAACGGGTTGCCATTGATGCTCTGGAAGAGATTATCAGCCTGGTTGCCGACATAGCGTGCTTCAAAAACTGAGTTCCTGGTGATCTCTCGCTGGATGCCCAATGAGTAGCTTTGCACACGGTCAGGTGAGAAATTCGTTGGAGTGTTGGTCTGGTTAAAAGTACGTGGATCCCGCGTCCCAAGCGAAAGGAATGGAGCAAGCTGAGAGCGCACGACCGGACCGATAGGATTGGCCGGCAACGGATGGACTGCAGCACTGGCCCCGACCAACGACTGCAAAATCACATCGGGAGCCGAATTGGCGATATTCAGGTAGATGTTATAGAACGCAGGATCGTAAGCCAGGCGATAGCCGCCACGAATGACGGTTTTGCCATTGCCTGTGAGCCATCCGCCCCACTTTGGTGAATAAGCAAAACCCACATTGGGAGCAAAGGCGGTCGTGTAGGTATCCGTCTTGGGATAGATGCGGATGTTCAAGGGCAGCGCCGGATTCCAAAAGGCGGTAGCAGGATTGCTTTCGCGTTTGGTGGTGATGTCGTTGAACAGGTTGGCAGGTTGTCCAAAGTAGGAATAAGTCAGGCCCATGCTGAGGGTCAGGTCCCGTGTGATTTTCCAGTCATCGCCAGCATAGACGAAGGTGTCATACTCACGGAAATCGAGCGAAGACGGGCCTTGTGCTACGCGGATGCGATTGGGCACGTTATTGGCGAAGCTGGTGAAGCTCGAGAACCGAAATGCACCATTGATCGTGGGCAGGAAGACATTGGGCGTGCGCTGGTAGGTGAAGTTCACGCCAGCCTTCAGTAGATGCTTACCCAGTGCGTAGCTCCAGTTGTCCTGTGCCTGCCAGATGTTCATGATACGTCCTTGCGGTAGGTTCTCTCTCGGGCCAAAACCCAGGAACCCAGGTACCTGGAAAGTAATGTTCGCGAGTGCCTGATCAAACTGGCCAACCTTGGGATCAGTGTTACCAATGTCATTACCGCCAAACTCCACATTGGACCGGCTAAATGAGAGACGGGCCTCATTGATCATCCTGGTCGTAAAGGGGTGAGACCAACTCACCAGTACGGCTTGATTGAGCGTGGGCACGTTGAACACGTAGCCGGCAGCGCCGTTGTCGTTTTGGTTGAAGGTATTGTCGCGGTTGAAGATATATCGGGCAGAGATATTGTCGTTGCCCAACTGCCAATCGGTCTTGGCAATCCAGTTGAAGCTGTGGGTTGGGGTTGGCAAGATTCGGGTCACGCCACCGAACTGGACATTGCTACACGCTCCCACATTCAGATTCAAAGGATGGGTTGGAGTGGGATTTCCACCCGAGATGCCGTAAGGACCAAACTTAGCCAACGCCTGAATGCTCTGGCTGGCGGGGAAGCATCCGGCCAGTTGCAACAATCCCTTTGGAGTTGGCGTCAGCAGGCCGGAGGAAAATATGTTCTGGGTAGAAACTATTTCGTTGTCAAATCCGCCAAAGAGAAACAATTTGTTTTTCACCAACGGGCCGCCAATGGTGAATCCGGTAAACTCGTCGTTCAAGCGAGGGGTCTTTTTGAGATGGTTGAACTGCTTGTCGTTGCTGCTCAGGCTATTGAGGACCGAGTTGTTTTCAGAACCGTAGATCGTGCCGTGCCAGGCGTTGGACCCGGACTTTGTAAGGATGTTGATCACTGAACCCGCATTGCGCCCATATTCCGGGCCAGGATTGCTGGTAACGACAACATACTGCTCGACAAAATTTGGGTCGTTCAGAAAAATAAACGGCCCGGTAACGCTGTTATCGTTGTTGTTTTGGCCATCGACCTGCTGGTCATTGTTTCTTCCACGAAGGCCATTGGTAGAGAGTCCCGAGCCGCCGTTGGTGTTGGCAAAATTATTGTCGCGGGAGGGCGCGATTCCGGGAAGGAACAGACCTAAGGCGTCAAGACCTTCTTTCTCCTGTATGCCGGCAAAGAGATGCAGGGTATCGCCATTGATCACAGTGCCCACCTGGACTTGATCATGTATCAGAGGATTGCGTGGTGGTTCGAAACTGTCATCAGAAGCCTGGCTAAGCGACAGCCGCACGATGCCAAGGTTGCTGGCATCTGTCGAGACCACCACATCGTTGTATTGCGCCTTCTTGAAACCTTCTTTTGTAATCTCCACAGTGTATGTGCCTGGAGGCAGATTAAGGAGCTGAAACAATCCGGTATCTCCGCTATTTGTTGTAAATACGATTCCGGTTGCATTGTTTCGGGCTTTAATTTGAACGCCAGAAATTACCGCATTCTGACGATCCGCTACTGTTCCCGATATGGAACCATTGGAACCCCTTGCCAAGCCTGGGAGAGCTAATAGCAACAATAGAATTGAAACAAGCGGAACCTTAAAATATTGCGTTTTGCAATTCATTTATTTTCTCCACGTGGATATTGCTGGTAGCAATTCCGGCCACAAATCGCTGCAAAGCAATTTGGAGGAACATCTCAGGGGAAGAGAACTCCAGTTAGAAATTGCGTACTAGTCAATAGTGAGGGAACGAAGCAGAACGTTACATTTGCGCAAGAAAGTTCGAATCGATAGTTGGAACCTCGTGGCCGAATCGGTCACATTCTGTTTATGAGGAAGCTCTTATTGATGTGCCAATCTTATGTGCCTCGGTTCACGTCCCGTAGTTCTTTTTCAGGTAACCAGTAATCTCATTTTCGAGCTGGGCATAACCGCCATGGATGGTATTGTGCAGAGCGGCTTCGATGGACTCACCCTGCCCGAGCCGGACCAGGATTCTTGCCACGTCGCTCATGCCGTAGATCGTGCGGATGTATTCAACTGCCGCCAGCGATTCAGCATAGGCCACCGAGGCTTCTGCCTGACCGTAGGAGAGAAACGATCCTTCCAGGCGATTCAAGGGAATCTGTTGTCCTGCCGCGTAAAGCGACGCCAGCCGCACACCCAGGGGAGCAGTTGATTTTGGTTCTTCCAACTGGGCCAGGCCTTCGTTGAGCCATTGAGGCACATTGCCGTGGGTGATCTGCTGAATGAAAGAATGGGTTAACTCGTGCCGTAATACGCGGACCAACTCGGGCGTCGCGCTGGTGATTCCGGAGATGGGAATACGGAGTTTGCCATCGTTAAGGGCAGACGTCCAGGCAGGCACCTGGGTCACATCGAAAAACGCCTCCTGGGTGTAAAGAGAGATGGAGATAGCATTCCTGGGGGCGCTCCCCAGATCATTTTGCAGCGTCTTGTAATGCTCTTCGAGCGCAGCGAGAATCTCGTTGCGCAGATTGTCGGGAACCTGGGAACCTTCATAGCGCAGGACGAAATGCAGCGTCTCTTGCTGGCGAAACTCGGCTTCAGCCTTGGTTTCGCGATCTACTTTTTGCAACAGCGCTGCGATTTTTTCATCGGCATGCAACGCCAGCGACTTTTTCCAGGCATTCACCGCATCATTGGTCCGGTCATTTCTGTAATATACGTATCCCAGCAGTCCCAGGGATTCCGCGGTTTGCGGGGTCGCGCGTCCCAGCCGGTCGGCATAGACCAGCGCCTCGCCCGTTCGGCCCAACTGCAGCATCATGGCGACGTAGTGTTCCAGCAAAATAACGTGGTTGGGAGAATAGATCAGGGCGGCTTGAAGATATCGCGCGGCTTCGGAAAAATTGTTGCGCTTCTCCTCAAAAAATGCAGCATAGAAATTGGCGGCTGCCGAGCGTTCCGGGACGCCTTCCGATTCAATTGCCCTGATGGCGGCTACGTCGATCTGGGCGTCGTGAATCACACGCGCCCGCAAATCTCCTTGAGGCTCGATTTGCTGTTGTACTTTAGGCAGCTCGGCCGGGGCAGACTGCGTGCCGCCTGAATTTTGACTCCTGGAACTGGTAACTGCGGCGGGTCCGCCAACGTCTATCTTTAAGACTGACGATTTCGGAATAACATAGGTATTATCGCCAATGGTGTACTCTATCTTGCCGTTCACTTCGCGGGTTGAATCGGCGACAATACGATTGCCGTTCTTGAGCTGGATGACATCAGCCTGCGTGGCCGCGCTCAAAGCCGTCAAGCAGAGGAATGTGACTCTTAACTTCAAGTACAAAGATTCTAGCAAGTGTGGCCGGTCATGAAGAGCTACTTTTCCCTGATTACCAAAGTGCTGGCGCTAAGCCTGATGTGGGGAGCGACATGCCTCTCCCAGACCGCGGAGCAACCGCCGGCCACCCAAACGGCTCTCCCGTTATTTCGCAAGATTCTGAAGCCGACTCTCAGCCCGCGCGATGTCCATCAGGTACGCCAGGTTTCGATTGATCGCGAAGACCTGCACATCTCGTTGAGTGACGGCGAAATTGCCTTGATACAAAGCATCGATGGCCACACCACCGGCGCTATTTTTCAGGGTGAAGGGGATATCCTGCTGCTTCCTCCAAACCGGGCGGAGCGGACATCGTTGGCTTTGTTCACCAAGTCTGCAGTGCTCAGCCAGAAGTTCAAGACAGCATATCTGCGCTTCTTCGATGATCGGCTGGCGGAAGAGTTGCAGCGTGGATTCCGTCCGGCAACCAATCCCCAGGAGTTCATCGACAAGTGGCAGACGACCGTGGAAACTTTGGCGCGCTCCGACAGCCTTTCCCTTCTGCAGGCAATGACGAATTCAGGAGATTCGGCTTCCGGTTTCATCCATCTGCGCGTGGCCGAAACCGAATTGGGAGTCTTTGACGTGTTCTTCGATACTTCTACTGCAGAACAAATCGCCGTGGCCCAAACCGCTGAAATCAAAGACGGGCGTTATTACGATACCTGGACCTCGTTTCCGATGCGCAGCCGCCGGGAAAGTGGAAAAACGACGCCGTTCGGCAGTCCTATTCATGTCTCGGATTTTCGTATTGCCACGAAAGTCATTCCTCCCACGGACCTGGAGGGCGAAGCCGAGTTGACCGTGTTGGCCAGAAAGTCCGGCCGGCGCACTTTGTTGCTGGAGTTATCGCGATATCTGAAAGTCACCGAGGTCAAACTCAACGGTCAGCCAGTCGAGTTCATCCAGAATGAGGCCATCGAGGGAAGCGACCTGGCACGGCGCGGCAACGATTTCATCGCCGTGGTCTTGCCGTCGCCGCTCGAAAAAGATCGTTCTGCAAAATTGACCTTCCGTTATTCGGGGTCGGTTATGTTTGATACCGGGGAAGAAGTGCTTTATGTGGGGAACCGGGGTACCTGGTATCCCAACCCCGGGCCTGGGTTTGCGAATTTCGATCTTAGGTTTGAATACCCACAGGGCTGGACACTGGTGGCGACCGGGAAACCTGTTTCATCCAGCAACCAGAACGGAGTGCAAACGGCGCGATTTGTTTCCGACAAGCCCATTTCGCACGCAGGGTTCAACCTCGGCAAGTTTGAGACAGCTAAAAGCTCAGCCGGCAACGTGGTCATCGATGCTTATGCTGCAAAGAATGTAGAGCGCTCCATTTCACGTCCGGAGGCCAAGGCGGGGCTTCATCCGGAACCAGCGAAACAGGTGCAGAGAATTACCAGCGAAGCTGCCGCGACCGTGGCCTTCCTCGCCAATGAATTGGACCCATTTCCCTACTCCCACCTGGAGATCACTCAACTGCCCGCATTGTTGAGCCAATCCTGGCCGGGCTTGATCTATCTCTCCAGCATGGCATTTCTTACCCCGGAAGAAAGACACGCGCTCGGAGTTAAAGAGCCATATATGGAAATGCTTTTAAGCGACCTCATGCTGGCCCACGAAACTGCCCATCAATGGTGGGGCGATGCCGTCGATTGGGAGTCCTACCGCGACCAGTGGATTATCGAGGCCCTGGCCAACTATAGCGCGCTGGTCATGCTGGAACGCGCCGACCCTGAGAAGCTGAAGCTGGCTCTGAACCGCTACCGCGATGAACTGCTGCGAAGCACGCCCAACGGGCTTCTCGCCGATGCCGGACCAGTCACCTTGGGGCAGCGTCTCACGTCGTCAAAATTCCCCCAGGCATTTGAACCGGTCCTATATGGCCGGGGCACATGGCTCATTCACATGCTGCGCAGCATGATGCGCGAGGCCGGCGGTGGCAAAGGCGATGCCTTGTTCTTTGGCGCCTTGAAAGGCTTGCTGGCGAAATCCCCCAATGGAAAGATTTCAACTCGCGATTTGCAACACGCGTTTGAAGAAGCTTTGCCGCCCGCCCTGGCCTACGAGGGACAGAAATCGCTCGACTGGTTCTTCGATAGCTGGGTCAACGGAGCGGCGATTCCGCAGTTTACTTTGTCCGACGTTCATGTCACTCCTTCAGGTTCGCAGGTGAAGGTACGCGGGATCGTCCGGCAGGCGTATGCCGACAAGAACATGGTGACCGCCATGCCAATTTATGGCGTAGACAAAGACGGCCATGCCAGTTTCATCTCGTTTGTCTTTGTAGATGAGCCTGACCAGGAATTCCAAATCAGCGCGCCGCCTGGAACAACCGGCGTCGTGTTAGACCCGCAAGGCAGCGTGCTCCGGCGTGGAAATTGAATTAATGTTTGAGAAGCGAAGGGAGTGGAATAGAGTACTCACCCTGAAAAGGCCAAGCCAACTGCCGATAGTCCAACAAATGCTACAATACTTACAATAGTTACACGAGGTTGGCATGAGAAAAAATCGTTCGGCTGTCATCAGCATGCGCTTGTCAAAAGACAGCGAAAAGCGCCTTAAGCGTATGGCAGGCCGGCACGGATGGACAGCGAGCGATACAAGTGCGCGTCTTGTGGAAGAGGGCTTAAGGCGATCGGACTTCGCGTTCATCGATTTTCGTGATTCCCCCGTTGGACGGCAGGCTTATGTGCAAGGCAGCACGCTCGCTGTGTGGGAGATCATGCTCCTGATGCGCAGCTACCAAGGCGATATATCGGCGGTAGCCAGGCACCTGAAATGGACAGAAGACAGAGTAAAGGCAGCAGCGAATTACGCATCTGCGTTTCCAGACGAGATTAATCGAGCGCTCGCGGAGAATGATTCGGTGGATTTTGAATCATTGAAGCGGCTGTTACCCCAAGCGGTCGAATTCGTTGCCGGAAAAACAACAAAATAGGAACAATGCTCAAACTCCTGCTGGATGAGCACGTTTCGCCAAAGGTAGCTCACGGTCTTATTCGCCGCAACCCGAAGTTGGTCGCCCACTATATCCTGGAATGGGAGGAGGGCAGGTTCTGCGGACAGAGCGACTCTGCTTGTCTGCAGGAAGCTGCCGTGCAAGGGTTAGCACTTGTTACCTACGATCTCAGGACAATTCCTGGTGTGCTCAAGATATGGGCCGAAGAAGGGCGGAGCCACAGCGGTGTAATTTTCGTCGACGAAAAGAGCATTTCCCCAGCTAATATTGGCGGGTTGGTTTTAGCGCTGGCCAAGCTGATTCATGAAACAGGAAATTGGTCCTGGACCAATCGAATCTACTTCCTAAGACGGTAACACTTGGAGCCAAATGCAATACGCATTGCGATTGATCTGCTTTGTCTTATGCCTTATCTCACCGGCGTTATCCCAACAGGCGGCGCCCAATGAACCCAGGTTGCCCGAATCGGAGGTGCGCAAGATTGCCCAGCGGGGTTACCTCTTCGCGTATCCGCTGGTATTAATGGAGCTTACCCGCCGCGTCCAAACTTTCTACGGCTCGCCCGGCTTTGTTAATCACTTCAACCACATCTCGGCATTCCCCGACGACCACTTCCGCGGGGTCATTCGTCCCAATGCGGACACACTCTATTCGGGCGCGTGGCTTGACCTTGCAAAAGAGCCAATACTTCTTCATGTGCCCGATACCCAGGGGCGTTTTTATCTGATGCAGTTGATGGATGCCTGGACGGAAACGATCTCCTCCCCAGGCAAGCGCACGACCGGCACCAGCGAGAAGTGGTTCGCTATTGTGGGACCGGGTTGGAGAGGCAATCTTCCTTCGGGTGTGGAACGTATGGATTGCCCCACAAACACTGCATGGCTATTAGGCCGGACCCAGACAAATGGGACGAGTGATTACGACTTCGTCCACAAAATTCAGAGTGGTTTCAAACTGATGCCGCTGAGCCAATACATGGGTGCACAAACCGCAGAACCCGCCACGCCACTTACGACCAAGTTAGCGGAAGCTCGACAGGCATCGGTAATACCACCGCCAGTTCAGGCAGCAGGTATGAGCGCGGCTGAGTTCTTCACAATGTTTGCCGGAATACTCAAGGCGAATCCGCCTCATCACGGCGACGAAGGTGTAATCGCCGAATTAGCAAAGATCGGAATCATCGCCGGGCAGCCTTTCCAACCTGAAAAGCTGGGGTCGGAGAATGTCCAAGCCATCAACGATGGAATCCAGGCAGCATTGAACCTGTTCGCAAGATTTGAACAACAGGGACCAACTGTAGGCACAAGCGGATGGAGCCTGCCGGGAAAATATGGCCGCTATGGGAATGACTACCTTGGCCGCGCAATCACAGCTCGTTATGCGTTAGCCGCCCTTCCACCCGAAGACGCCGTCTATCTGAGCTGCTTTCACGACACTGCGGGCGCTCCGCTCAATGGCGCGAAGCGTTACTCATTGCATTTTCAAAAGAGCGAGACGCCGCCAGTGAAGGCCTTCTGGTCGCTCACGCTTTACGACGAGCATGGCTACTTCGCCTCCAATCCGATCAAACGTTTCGCCATCGGCGACCGTGATCCGCTGAAATTCAACCGTGATGGTTCACTCGATCTGTACGTACAACATGATTCGCCCGGCGCCGGCAAAGAACGCAATTGGCTTCCCGCGCCTGAAGGCGACTTCAACCTCTTTCTTCGCTTGTACTGGCCTGATGATTCAGTGATTAAGGGTCGATGGACGCCGCCTGCGCTGGCTGTGAGCAAATAGCAACCTGAAACACACTAGCGATTCGATGAAGACGTAGCTGCCGGCCTGGATGCCGCCGCAGCATCTTTATTGCGGCGATGGAAGAGCTTGCGCAGAATATCGGGATAATATTCCCGCAAGACGTTATAGCCGCTGTTGTAGAGAAGATTCATGCCGGTATTGGCGAATGCGCCGCTTACGCTGCGGTCTTGCTTCGGGTAATAGCTGGTAGAGATCGCGGCAGACATGAGCTGGCCTAGCGTCTGCGAAGTGTTGAATGTTGGCCTGCCATCATCTTTGCGGGTGATGACGGTGCGCTCCATCGCATACCACGTCCGCGACCAGAGCGATCCGATTCCGCGACGGAAGTACCGCGGGTCTTCTTTCAGCAATGCCGGTAGCATCCCTGAGATGAAAAAACTGGATGTTACCTGGTCCCCTTCAGAGGCGAGAAACCGTTTGCCATACGCCTCCCAGCCTTGGCCATAGTGAGGTTGTCCGTTGGTTGCCTGCTGGATTGCGGATTGAAATGCGTTGCCGATGTGGGCGCTGAAGTCAAACATCTGGTGAAACGACAGAGCGTATTTTTCCCTGGTCGTGAGAGGACGCTGGTTTTGGGGAACATCGTTTGTGGTCTGGAAATTGGGTATGAATCCCAAAATTCGTTTGGAGTTCTTGGCATTCTGGAGGTCTGCGTCTTGGGTCCCTTGCTTTGTTGGAGATGGAGTTGGAGTTGGCGCAGGCACTGACTGCGCACTTGCGAGTCCAAGCAGGGAACACAGATAGATAGCAATAACAGCTATATGCTTGCACTGTAGATTCAACGCGAATCCCTCCGCCCTGCGGCCAACCAGGATGATGATTATTAAAGAGTAAGCAGTGTAGCAGCTATCGAGGAGGCAACCATCAGACCAAACGTAAAGAATTATGTAGGAATAAAAGACATTTTTGTGCAATGACCGTAGGCTTTATGCAGTCTATAGTGTGTCGTTTAAAAACGGTCAGCTTCGCAGCTTGAAGCGATCGAGCAGCATGAAGAGCGGGATGGCCAATGTGCCGTTGCAGACTGCACAGAAAAGAAGATGTCCCCAGTTTTGAGGCTCATTCGTGCCCACCAGGCCCATATCAATAATCATGTAGATGAACCGGTGCGCAAGGTAGAACGCAAAGGTCATTAAAAAGCGCGACCCAGGATTCTCCACATCGAGCCTGACTCCCAGAGACGAGGCCAGATAGCCGATCATGGTCTTGGCGATCCCATTCAGTCCAATCGGCTGGGAGGTAAATGCATCTTGTACGGTCCCAATCAGCGCCCCGGTAAGCAGGCCGGTGATAGGCTTGCGCCGGGCCACCGCAAAAAAGATCGTGACCAGCAGCGGAAGATCAAAGATCGCCAGAAATCCGAGCCGTACCGGCAGGAAGATTTGCAGGAAGATTGCCAGCAGAGGAATACCGATCGAGATGCCCCAACTAAACCGGTGGACATCGATCTCCTCGCGAGAGGTATACGTAACAGCCCCACTCATTCAGGCGGCTTCTCCGCATTCGCTGGCGGCTCGGTTGCGGGTTTGTCAGGCTTGGCGATCGCTGGTGGCGCAGTCTCAGGAGCTTGGCCAGATTCGTTGACTGGTTCTTTGGGCGTTTTTGTTTTTGGCGTCTGAGAGGAAAGCGGTTTCGTGCTCTTTTCTTTTCCCGAATTGGCTCCAGCCGGCTTCTTTGTCTGGTCGTTTGTCACATTCGCGGCTGGTTTCGTTGGCTGCGCCGAGTCTGGGGTCGCGCCTATTTTATCTTGAGGTTTTCCAGCAGGTTTTTGTGAAGGCTGATTTTTGTCTGCGGATTTATCCGTGGCCTTTTCTGGGACTTTGGGAACACTCGGCAAGCGCTGCGCCAGAATATCGGCAGCACGGATGGGACCTGAAATCTGATTCGCGTTGGGCAATTCTTCCGTCATTTTTGTAACCACCAGCACCTCTTCGAGGCGGCTGAGGTTGGTAGACGGTTTGACCCCAATGGAGAGGAATAAGGGCTTGTCCGGATCTGTATTCACCGTGGTCACCACGCCGACCGGCAAACCCTTGGGATAAATGCGGTCTCCGCCACTGGTCAAGACTTGGTCGCCGATGTCCACTTTTTCATCGGACATTATGTTTTTGACTACCGTCTCTCCCTGGCTGCCGCCATGCAGATCGCCTTGCAATCGTGATTTCTCCAGGATCACGCCTGCTCCGCTGTCACGATCGTTGATCAGCAGTACCTGCGAACTCATGAAATAGACTTCCCGTATCTTTCCCACGATTCCATCGGGCGTGATTACGGCCATATCCTGTTTCAAGCCGTTGCGGGCCCCTTTGTCGATATAGATCACGCGCGATTGCTCACTTCCGGCGGTGCCGATAATCTGGGCAGCAATCGTCGTGCCGATGAATCTTTCCTTGAAGTCAAGCAATGCCTGCAGGCGGTGGGCCTGCTCCGCATCTTCTTTTAGCTTTGCCTGCTGCATGCGCAGGCGGTCCACTTCTGCCTGCAGTTGTTGATTTTGTTTGCGGACATCGTGGAGGTCAACATAGTTGTGCCAGCCATTCCGAAAAAAGCGGCCGGTGCCGACGAAGGCCCGTTCGACAGGAGTGAAGATATTCACCACCCAGACGCGGATCAGGCGCGTGCCGCCAGAACCAGGATTCTTCGGGTCTTCAGGTCGCCTGACCTGGCTGGCCAGAATGATGACCTGAACGAAGAGAACCGCGATGAGCAATATCGGGTTCTTGTAACGGCTGAAAAAACTTTCCATGTTCTAACACATCACGAGCTAGTCGATTGATATCTTGCGCAGCAGTTTGAAATCGCTGAGCATCTTCCCTGTACCCAGAACGACACTCGCCAGCGGATCGTCGGCGATGGAAACCGGCAACCCGGTTTCTTCACGAATTCGCTTATCCAGGTTTTTCAGCAAAGCGCCTCCACCGGTCAGTACAATCCCGCGATCGCTGATATCGGCGCTCAGCTCTGGAGGCGTGCGCTCCAGGGCTACGCGGATGGCGTTCATGATGGTGCTGATGCATTCGCTGAGGGCCTCGCGAATTTCACTATCGTCGATGGTGATGGTCTTGGGCACGCCCTCGATCAGGTTGCGGCCCTTGATCTCCATGGTCAGCGGCTTATCCAGCGGATACGCAGATCCGATTTCAATCTTGATTTGTTCTGCGGTGCGCTCGCCGATGAGCAGATTGTATTTGCGCTTGAGGTAATTCATGATGGCTTCATCCATCTGGTTTCCCGCCATGCGCACGGAGCGCGAATAGACGATGCCACTCAGAGAGATGACGGCGATGTCCGTAGTACCGCCGCCAATGTCAACCACCATATTGCCGCTGGGTTCGGTGATGGGAAGTCCGGCGCCAATCGCGGCTACCATGGCTTGCTCCACGAGATGCACCTCGCTGGCCTTGGCGCGATACGCGGAATCCATCACGGCGCGCTTCTCGACCTGCGTGATCTCGGAAGGCACTCCAATCACGATGCGCGGATGCACCAGCATCTTGCGGTTGTGCGCTTTCTGAATGAAGTAATTCAGCATTTTTTCCGTCACTTTGAAGTCGGCAATCACGCCGTCTTTCATCGGCTTGATGGCAACAATGTTGCCGGGCGTGCGGCCCAGCATCTCCTTGGCTTCTTTTCCAACTGCTTCTACTTCTCCGGTGTTTTTGTTGATGGCAACAATGGAAGGCTCGTTCACGACGATGCCTTTGCCTTTTGCATAGACCAATGTATTTGCAGTTCCAAGATCGATCGCCAGATCGCTTGAGAACATGCTGAAGAGCGAACGCCAATTGTGGACGCGCGAATTCTCTGACTTAAAACCATTTGACGACATAGCCGCTTCTTTCTGTTTTCGAATTGATTGGGATTACCACAGATAATGGAGCAAAAATCCAACCGGAGCTATAGGAGATTCTACTGGATAACAACCTTTTCTGGCAGGCTCTTTACGCCGCCTTTCGCATTTTGTGCGGTAATAGTAATCACGTTGAGTCCTGTTGGCAGGGGCGCGGTAAAGTGCACAAAAGAACCATCCGGTTTGACCACCGCTACCATTTGGTCGTTGATCATGACCCGGGCCGAGGGTTCGGTGCGTCCCCGGATCTCAATGATGTGGCCATGCTGCCTTAACTCGTCGATTTCGAGGATTGTCCCGACCCGGTCTTTTCCCTGAGGAATGATCGTGAACCTGTTCTTTTCGCTTTCAACCGAGAGCTTGCCGTTCTCATCGATGGATTGTACCTCCCAATAGTAGGCGCCTTCGACAAACCCTGTCATCTGGACTTGCGTGGCGGCGACTGTGGTATCCACCAGTAAGGACGA
>DASZFK010000295.1:0-5119 GCA_035939855.1 Candidatus Angelobacter sp. | reverse complement strand
CTCCGGAACAGCATATCCGTGTTCAGCGTAATAGATGGCCTGTGCCAGCAGCTCTTTCAACGGTACTTTTCCAAATCGCTCGTGCGCTTTGGTCCATCCATCTACGACTCCCGGGACGGTTACGGTATGGATGCCATCGTGAGGCATGGTTGTGATGCCTCGCTTGCCCAGAAAGTCAATCGAGAGCCCACGCGGCGCCCATCCGCTGGCATTCAGGCCATAAAGCTTGCCGGTCTTCGCATCCCAATACAGCAGGAAAAGATCGCCTCCGATGCCATTCATCATGGGCTCGGTAACCCCCAGGACAGCATTGGCGGCAATCGCGGCATCCATCGCATTTCCACCCTTGGCAAGTATCTGGGCCCCGGCTTGCGATGCCAGATAGTGGCTTGTCCCGACAATACCGCGATCGGTAATGACCATCGAACGACCGTAGGATCGGTCCTGCGCATAGCCAATCTGTGCAACCATGAAAGCCATAAGGATCAGAGCAAGGAACCGGAGCATCAGCACCTCGACGAGGCCAGATTCGGAAGCTAAAAATTATAGTGCAGAAGCTTGTTGAACGTTTAGTATCCGGCTTTTTTCTTGGCATCATGGCCCCAGGTAAATCGGCGGCCGACGATGCCTTTGATGATCAGATGGTCGGTGGAACGGGTTGCGCCTACGCCGACGCCAAAGTTCAACTCCCACTCAGGCGAAACGTTTAAATCAATGGAAGGAAAAAATTGCTGTTGCTGGCCTGTAATGGGATCAAAACTGCCGATCGGTCCTATCGCCCCGTAATACTCAAGCCCGCCACTCACGACTTTGGTAAAGTCGTAGGAAAACTTGAAATTAGGAGAAAATTCGAAGCCTTTAACTACGTTATCCCCGTGCAATGATTTATCAATGGTTGGATTAAAAGAAAAATACCAGCGTCCCAGCTTCTTATCCACGATCGGGCGTATTTCCCATGTCCACGAATCTTCGGCAAAACGACGGCGCTGATATCCGATCTCGTTGGAGAGGCTTACACCAACGGGCCAATGCCATTTTTCCGGGATGCGAAACCGTGGACGGATATGGTCTCCAACCCAATCCCAGCCGGCGCCTGAACGAGCGCTGGTGAAAATATAAAACCCCGTCTCGAACCAATCGTTGAATCCTTGAGTGATTTCAATAGTTTCATGCAAGGCATGATTCGTAGGCTGGACTCCATTGATCACCGATTTGGAGCCGTTCTCGGTAAAGTTAGTGTGAAATTCAACCATGGTTGAGTGCGGCTCAACCGTGTCTGATCCGTAGACTTGGATCTCATAATTATCCTGGCTCATGACAGGAATTGCGAACAGGCTCAATAATAGCGCCAAAAGATAATTTCGGACCATCGGCTTTCCAATCGATGAAAATTCAGAGACTACATAAGATACTACAGAGCGAAAAAAAGGGCCGTGTTTTCAACACGGCCATTTTTCACAACCTTCTGGGTCCCTAGACTCATCAACCTCTTGCTGCTTTCTTTCTCTCCGCCCAACGCTTTTTCATCATTTCAGAAATACGCTGTTTGGCGGCGGCGCTCAAACGACGACGTCGTCTTCCGCGCCTGCGACCTGGACCAGGCACAGGACCTGGTTTCCGGCCGCGACGGCCACGCCCTCCTCCACCTTCCAGAGCAGCGATAGCTTGCTCAAGACGGTCTTTTTCGTCTCTTAGTGCTGCAATTATTTGTTGAGTATCCATATGGCTCCTTCGCGCTCATGCTATCAGCCATAGACTAAAATCGCAACTGAGGACGCTGATCTATAAACTATCTTACTTTTTGAGTAGATGATGCTATGGGCCAGTTAGCATGATAGGTAAGTTCTAAGAATCGACGATGCGCCACTTATGTGATATAGAAATCTCACTTTATATATCCATCTATCTTGGGTTAAGAGGTCTCACATCATGCAGCCATCAAGGCGGATATATCGTTTTCCGACCTACGCCACTCCTTTTCTGAACTGGAATGATCCTCTGCTCACATAAATGTAGTTATCTGGGGCAACGGTCCAAGGCCCACTTATCCACTGGATAAGTAGAGGCACATACTCTTCTAGAGCTAAAAAAAGCGCTGCTCTCCTCACACTTCAGGACGCAATCGTCCAAGTGCTCGCGCTAAATAAAACTACTGTGGAATCCTAGTTTTTCTTAATAAAATACTGCTGTCGGTTTCCGGATACAAGGAAATTAGCATTCTGTAATCCTTGAGCTTGACGAGAACAGTACTGAAAGGGAGTATCACGAAGGTTACACCTTGACCTAGCAAGAACTCACAACCCATGCGCAAGCACAAATTAATGCCCTCAAAAGTGAACGCAAATGACCACCCTCGACCACGGGCCGCGGAGACCCGTTCTGGCGGCGACTGTAATCCGATCGCAAATCTGCGAGGAAAGCGGCACTTACCGTAAAGCAACAGTTTTTGGCGTGCCCGCTGTAGAATTGTTAAGCGAGACGTTACTAATTACGTGGCGATTCGTCTAAATGTGCATCTGGCGCAATCGTCAAACAGGCCGTTCAAGCAGATGGAGGTTGTCCTGCCCATGAAGCGCAATTCAGTCCATTCATTCACCATTATTATTGCCTTTTTGCTTTGTTGCGGCTTCTTGGGGGTCATGTTTGGTCAGCGGACCACGCAATCCGCCGACAAGGAAACCGATATTCGGGAAAACATTAAGCGGTTTACAGAAATCTACAGCTTGATTGAAGAAAATTATGCAGAACCCGTCAATCCGGATAAGGCAGTCTATGATGGAGCGATTCCGGCGATGTTACACAGCTTGGATCCCCATTCGATGTTCTTCGATGGACGGTCCTATTCTTCATTCAATGAAGAGAAACAAGGCCGGTACGACGGTGTGGGAATGGAAATCATTTCCCGGGACGGCAAGATCATCGTGGTAGCGCCTTTTTCCGGCTCTCCTGCCTATCGGGCCGGAATTCGTCCGGGCGACACGATTCTAGCGATCGACGGCAAGCCGGTAGAAAACCTGATTGGATCCCAGGTTTCGGACCTGCTCAAAGGGCCGAGAGGCACCCAGGTCCTGATTACGATCGCTCGCGAAGGCACTGAACATCCGTTGGAATTTCATGTGGTGCGCAATGAGATTCCTCGCAACAGTGTAGATCTAGCCTTCCAGATAGCTCCGGGAATCGGTTACATCCATGTGAATGGGTTTCATGAGACCACTGCGCATGAGGTTTCAGAAGCTCTGGATCGATTGGGCGAACTTAAAGGCATGATTCTCGACCTGCGTGGCAACCCCGGAGGACTAGTCGACCAGGCTGTAGGTGTGGCCGACAAGTTTCTCAAGAAAGGCTCGGTGGTCGTCTCGCAAGGCGGCAGAGCCATGCCCAAACAGGTCTTCTATGCGAACCACGGTGACAGCAGGAACTATCCATTGGTGGTCCTGATCAACCGTGGGACTGCTTCGGCGGCAGAGATTGTCGCCGGCGCGATCCAAGACCATGATCGCGGGCTGATCCTGGGAGAAACCAGCTTTGGTAAGGGTTTAGTACAGTCCGTTTTTCCTCTCTCGAATAGGACCGGCCTGGCATTGACCACCGGCCGTTACTACACTCCCAGTGGCAGGTTGATTCAACGAAACTATAATGGCGTTTCGCTCTTTGATTACTACTTTCGACGCCAAGACCAGACTCCAGCCCGTGTGAGCAAAGAGGTTCGCTTGACCGACAGCGGCCGTGCCGTCTTCGGTGGTGGAGGCATAACGCCCGACAAGAAACTGGAGACGCACCTGAATCAGTTTCAGGATGATCTGCTACGGCAGTATGTCTTTTTCAACTTTTCCAAGCGCTATATGCTAAGCCGGCACATCGGTCCGGACTTCCAGGTAACCGATGAGGTTATGCAGGAGTTTCGCGCATTCCTTTCTGAACAAAACATTTCCGCGACCGACGCTGACCTGCTACCAGTTCAGGATTGGATCAAAGCCAATATCAAAGCTGAATTACTCACCTCTGAGTTTGGACAGGATGAAGGCATGAAGGTCCATGCCCAAACTGATCCCATGGTCCAAAAGGCCCTGGAGTTTTTGCCGGAAGCCAAACAACTGGCAGAAAATGCGCGCCGGCTTTCAGCGCAAAAGAGCAAACCGCAAGTCACCACACCTTGAAGCAGTCAGCACTCAGCAATCAGCATTCAGCCCGCTCGGCATTTTGGGCTCACGAGCGACAGCATCGTGGGCATGGTTAGTGTTGGGACCCGTTTAGCCACGAATTCACGCGAATGCACACGAATCGAATGTAGCATCGTGGACATGGTCGCATCTTCCATGAGTCTAGATAAACTTACGGCATTTCTCTGAGCCGCAACGGCAGGGTAGCGTGCCTTCATGTTGCGATTCGACGTAGTCGCAGGTCAACTCTTCTCCCGCCTTTATATTACGCAAAGTGTAGAACTCGGCTCGGCCATAGGCAATGCGGGTGAAAACATTCGGATCGCAGGAATGGTTCAGATACTGAAAAGGTCCTCCGTTCACACTGCCATCGATGGCTTCTTTGTCGCTTAACTCAATTATGGCGATGCGTTTTTGTCCTTTGCTCCGCCTGTTCGCTTCCGCCACGGAGATTCGTTCTCCTGTGTATTCGCCAATCTTTTTTCGGGCACCGATGGCGCGGTCAGTGTACAGCCCTTTCCCTTGAATCCGGCTTTTTTTCACAATGAGCATGTTCGAATCGCAATAGATCAAAATGAGGCTGAAAGAAGTTTATAGGAACTATACCTGTTCAAGAAATGGTGTGACTGCGCATCCAACCAAGAAAGCAGCGGCAAGCATAACGCCTAGTATGCTGATTCCTAAATAACATAAAAATGGATCAATTTAAGAAGCTATCGACTCGGCAGCCAGTTCCTGGACCTTGTATTTCCATTTGAAGACGACTGGCTCTTCGTTCACTTCCTGCAAATACAGTTCAATCCGAGTTCGTAACTCCGGCTTGGAACTTACGCGAATGCCCCGCAGCAGCGTCCTGGCAAGTTTGCCGAAAAAAGACTCGACCAGATTGAGCCACGATCCATGTTTGGGGGTGAAGACGAATTCGAAGCGATTCGGAACGCTTGCCAAGTACGTTCGCG
>DASZFK010000294.1:0-17459 GCA_035939855.1 Candidatus Angelobacter sp. | reverse complement strand
ATGAAAAAAGCGGAGGTTGGACATGACAAAAAGCACGTTGAATGAGACAGAGCGGATGGTTGTCACAAGAGTTTTTGATGCCCCACGCGAATTGGTTTGGAAGGCGTGGACAGACCCGAAGTACGTGATGCAGTGGTGGGGGCCGAAGGACTTTACTGCGCCCGTTTGCGAGATGGATTTTCGCGTTGGAGGAAAATTTCTCTGCTGCATGAAGTCGCCGGATGGGCAGGAATTCTGGAATGCGGTTGAATACCACGAGATTGTTCCGTACGAGAAGATCGTTTCTTTGATGTACTTTTCGGACTCGAAGGGAAACAAGATCGATCCTGCGCAGCTAGGAATAGAACATGAGGCCATAGAGGGTGCGTACGACGTGACCATCTTTGAGGATCTAGGAAACGGCCAGACGAAACTTACCTTCATTGGAAATGAACCCATGGAGAGCGCGAAAAATAGCGGTCAAATGGAGGGCTGGAACCAGATACTCGAAAAATTTGCTGCAGTTGTTGCGGGGCTGACAGGCGAAATAAGAAGCTGAAGTTTTGATGATCGTCATGCGCGAGCAACTGAGCGTAAAACAATTAAGAGTGTCTCCCCGGCGAGAGAACGATTAGATGCTTTCCCATGAATTGACGACTATGCCGGACCTGACCGTAGTTCGGGAGCAACGTCGTGGGAATAGGGATCCTTCGGCCAAAGAGCGGCCGAAGGACCATCGACAAAGTGTTATACGCCATGAACGATTACACCGGCCTCAATCAACGCCCGTTCTGCTCCTTCAACACCCTTGACCTGAACTGCCCTGATCCCCAAGCTGCGCGCTGCTTCAACGTTAAGGCGGTTGTCATCGAGAAAAAGGATGGCTGAGGCTTCGCAATCCAGAGTGTCCATTACGTGTTGGAATGCGTCTTCATCGGGTTTGATCTTGCCGATCAGGTGCGAAGCAAAATGGTGATCGAAAGCATCGGCCAGCATCATTTCGCCCATCAGGCGGGGCCAGTGGAGCACGTTGGTATTGCAGAGAGTGGCCCGAACATACGGAGCAGGGACGCGACGCACCAACTCCAAGGCTCCCGCAAAGAGTCCTGTAGGCCACCCGGTGAAATCGGCGATGAACTGCTGGTTGGAGATCGGTAGGCCGATTTCTTTGATGAGCTGTTCGGCAAACATTTCAGGAGTTGCATGGCCTCGCTCAAATGATCGGACTGCCGGAGACTTGAGCCACATTGCCAACAATTCGTCGGTAGACATGCGATTGTTCATCAAGCCTAGCAGCATAGGCACGCCTGATAGCTCTACCAGCACTCCTCCCACATCGAACAGCACTACGCGAATCGCATCGGAGGCATTTGTCATTTGAGTTGATTGTAATGGCCCGAACTGGAGCTAATGCCATCGGTTAAGCGGCTAAGAATGTGGTATTGAGTATGGACATCCCAAAATTTACCCGTATATTTCAGGGCCAGCGAAAATCCCGCACTGCTTGCAATGCCGATAATCAGCGATTCTATTTTTGATTGCTTGGATCCTGAGACTGAACCAATCGTCTTCTCCAGGATCGAGCGGCAGAGAAAGCCACGATCGCCTTCAGGTTCTTCTCCGTCCCACTTGCCTGTCATGCAGGAGAGCACAAGTTCGGTTGTTAATCCGGCTTCCAACTCTTTCCCCAGCTTCTTGTCTTGCGACTTCAGGTTCCAGCTCTTGGCAAACTCAATGGCTGCCTTGGCATCTGCATTCTCCTCAACCTTCCTGATCCATTCACTGCTGGCAGCCACCGCTGTATCAAAGGCCAGTTGCTGATGAGCCAGCGCCGAAGCCGCATCATTTTCACGCGCTGGAATAGGGCCGATATTGTGGTACTTGACTTGGGAAAGCAGCGGCGCGCCTTCGGTTTCAAGCTCTCGATAAGTGAGGCGCGAATTGTCGTGGTTCATGTGCGTGTGTGTATTCAATGCGCTTGCAATCGGAGGATAGATTCCGGTCTTCACCTGGAATGGCCACTTTTCCGGTGCGCCTGATTTTTCGCGGAACTCAAACCATGTAGGCGCGCGATAGTCTAAGGAAGCCGCCGAAAGCCGAATAAGCTTCGCGGGTGTCTTGTCGAAATCGTTGTGAATCCAGTCGGAGTGGCTGTAAAAATCCTGAACGGCATGAAGCGAAGCGCCGAGCGTGATCATGATCAGCGCTTTACGGGTTCGATTATCAATGCCTGGCTGCTTGTTGTAATAAGCCAGAGCCGACTGGGTGTTGCTCAGCAGCCGATTGAAGACGTAATCGATTTTCGTATTGCTGTTGAGCTCATCGAAGAGGTTGTCGAAGTGGAGAAAGACAGCCGAATCGCGGTCCTGTCCGTTGTTGGCGACATACTGATCGAGCGCCTCCAATCCGGCGGCGGGAAGATGGCTGGACGCCAGATCGGCCACCGGTCCAAAAAAGTCGGGAGAAAAGTTGCCCAATTGCATGACCTTGCGAGCATCGTCGCTAAAGCCAAAATCATTGGCTGCAAGGCGCGTAGCTTCTGAATGCCAGTAGCTATCGAATCCAGCAGCAGGCGAGGCCAGGAGTGCGCACAACATGAGCAGCGCAACAAGTTTTCGCGGCATGGCAGGAGTTCTCGTTAGCTAGTTTAGCAAACACACCTCTGGTTTACCGCGCCCATTCGTTTTGCTCAGGGTAAACTCTGGATGCAAAGGTCGCAAAGAAAAATTAAAGACAACCGCAGAGATCGCAGAGGGACGTACAGAGAAGCACACGGCCCAGGAAATGATTCCCAGAAGGCCGTGCATCGTGCATTATCAAAATGCCACCAATCTGGAATTGTCAGTGCTGCCAGATCAAATTATGGCAATTATGGCACTTATGGCAATCTTGGCAATTACTTATTGATGTCCTCTTTGGCTTCCAAACGCTTGACCAGGGCTTCGATCCCTGGCTTGATCGGATCGGGAGCTTTGGCAACTGCCAGCTTCATCTCTTTCACCGCATTGTCGAAATCGCCTTGCGCGCAAGCCATGCGTGCGGCTTCGCCATGCGAATACCATTCATCTGGGTATTTCTTGAGGTTGCTGCGAAACACTTCAAATGCCTGGGCCTGATGTCCCTGAATCATCAACTGGCGGCCATAAGAATGAACTTGCAACCCAGTACCGTTAGCCAGAGCTTCAGTTCGTATGGTCGTAGCTTCATCTTTTCGTCCTAGAGC
Organism: Candidatus Angelobacter sp.; assembly: GCA_035939855.1. GTDB lineage: Bacteria > Acidobacteriota > Terriglobia > Terriglobales > Acidobacteriaceae > Angelobacter. The sequence continues at coordinate 14,257 of DASZFK010000294.1, read as the reverse complement.
ATCGAGTACCTGGGATTTGGTCATCAGGTTTTCGAATCGCTTTTCGAGCTGCATGGAGCGATCAGTATCTTTTAGAGCTTCTTCGAGATTGGTTTTGCTATCGAGGAAATAGTTTGCAGCTTCATCCCATGACTGCCATTCATATTGGGCGCGGCCTCGCAACTGGTTGTGCAAACTTTGTTTTACGATCTCCTTGACGTCGGCCTCCACCTTAAAGAAAACCGCCACTTTGTCCCAGCGAAGGGTCACCGTCGCGGAGTTGGGTTTAACATCGTCGAAATCGTAGGTGAGGGCTTCGTGGAACTCGGCGGGCTGCGGCTTCACGGTTACGCGTAAAGCGTCCTCGGCCTTGTCATAGCTGAAGCTGCCCCAGGAACTGGCGTTCTTGGAAAAGATCACCGTCCATTCTTTTTCGCCGGGAATCATGTGTAAGCCATAGATGCCCTTCGCCAGTGGCTGGCCTTCGACCGAAACCGGATCACTAACTTCGAATATGGTGTTCTCGTTGGCTCCAGCCCGCCAGACTTCACCGTAGGGAGCGATGCCGCGCGTCCAGACATTACGGCCATTGACCAGGGGGCGATGGTAACGGATGGTGATGTTAGTGATTCCAATGCGCTGGATAACGGCGGCGCGCTGGCTGGCGCGAGGCAGATCGAGAAGCGCCGATTGCGCCTGTAAAATTGATGATGTGCCTGTGATCCAGGACCCGACGAACAAAACTGCCAACAGAAAATTCTTACGCATAAGCATGTCTCCTATGTCGCGAACGTGCAGAGGTGATTGTGCCTAAAGGATTGACGACACGTTTAGACGCGAGTGGACAGGCAATGTTAGCAATTGTTCACTATCTATCCCAGAAAAGAATGCTGTCTACCAGCCGCACTGGCGAAAGCAGCACGCGCCATGGGATCCTAGCGCCAACCTGCTTTTTCTTCTTTACCAGCTCATGCGCGGGAACCACTTTCAGAGGAATGGCGACGGAAAATTGTTGCAGCATTGATTCTCCCTCTCGCCTTGTTACGTCGCAACTTAGAAGGGCGGAGAGTTCGTGCATCCCAGGAGAAAACTCAGGCGTAGCCGCGACCCCCAATGTAAGCACCAGGTCTTGTGTTGTCCACTCAGCCCCTGAAGGAGAGCAATCGATCTTGTCGAAGTTGCGGCCCACGAACCGCACCTGGATGCCGGACTGGGGAACGACTTCAAAACCGATTCGGCGCAACGCGGGCTCGCCTTTGACCTCCAGCGGGAACCGGCATCGATTTACCCGCAAGTGCAGCTTCATCTCAAAGCTACTGCCCACGCGCAGGGCATCATAAGAGGTCCATATCTTTTTTATTTTCAATTTGGGATTTGCCGAACTGGTCAATCGAAACAGCGGCGCCACGGCCATGACAACACCTCGTTTCCAAAGCTTATGTTTTACAGACCCTATCGGTGTCTGATTTGTTCCACAAGCGACAAAGTGCGTCTTAGGCACATTGTCGGAAGATGTCGTCGGTCCGCCGCCCGTACGATTCGTTTTAACAAACTCTCATTCCAATGTACGTTTGAGTCCCCCATTTGTTGCATTAATTTTTATGAAAAAGCGAGAAGAACAGCAATACACCCGAGGTTAATTGAACATAAATTTCGGGTAAACCGCTGTCCGTTCATGCCTCGTCCCTTTGATTAGGGAAAGACTTTTCAAGATTCAAAAAACGTGCACGCCCCAGGCACACGTATTTTCATAGCAGGTGCTACCGAATTTTGTATGCCTTGGAAATGTTGCCTTTGAACGCGAACGGCGTGCTATTTAGACGGTTGGTGAGAATCTTTATTATCAGCAATTTACGATCTCATCAACTGCCACACAACTCAATGCGGCCGGGAGTCGCACTTCGGCCACAACATCCTGGTCGACTGCAAGGGCTCTTGTTCGCGCCCGCGAAGGAGAAATGGGAATTCATTCCCGACAGCATGGGTGTTCGTTCCTAATTGTGCAGGGCTTGGGAAACCCGGAGAGCTTCCACAGTTGAGTGCTTTTCCTTCGTGTCCTTGGGTTTCTCTTCGTGTTCCTTTGTGGTTACGATGTTGGTTTCTTTGCGGCCGTCGCGTCCGGAGTTTACCCTGAGCGAAGCGAATGGGCGGTGAACCGGTTTTTGGTTGCGGCTGGCAACGCTGTGTCTTCGTGATGGATTTGCCTTTGGGTGTGGCTCGCTTTTATGTGAACGGTTTTCTGCTATTCTCCGCTCATGAAGCAACAAAACGATGCTTGGGGTTCCGTGCTGATGGCTGCGTATCGAGGCGCAGACAACAAATTTGAAATCATCGAACGAGACGACGGATTCATCAGCGCGTCAGTCTTATCTTCCCGCTACTTTTATGATTACCCAAAATGGACAAAACGCGAGCAAAACTCTATGCATTTTGTGAAAGGGCGTATTTTAGACATAGGCTGCGGCGCCGGACGCCATGGGCTGTATCTGCAAAAGAAGCGGTTTGAGGTAACCGGAATCGACAACTCCCCGAAAGCACTCGAAGTCTGCAAGCTGCGCGGCTATCGAAAGACCAAGCGGATGTCGATCAGCGAAATCCACAAATTCAAAGCCGGGTCATTCGATACGGTGATCATGATGGGAAACAATTTTGGTCTCCTCGGAGGACTCGATCGGGCACGGCGTTTACTGAAAACTATGCATCGAATCACTTCACCCGAGGGACAGATCATCGCTGAAGCCGCGAATCCGTATCGCACAACCAGGCTCTTGCACCGGGATTATCATCGTTCCAATCAAAAAAAGGGGCGCATGAGTGGACAACTACGTCTGAGAGTTAGATACGAAAAAATCATCGGCCCATGGTTTGATTATCTATTCGTATCGCAGGCAGAAATGAAAAGAATCCTCGCGGGAACCGGCTGGCGAATCAAGCAGTTTCACACGGATAAGGGAGTATCTTATACAGCAGTCATTGCGAAACAGAAGTGACGATGCTGGATTTCAGAGGGTAAGTTTTGATCACGATACCGCGGTCGAGCCGGGACTGCGTCCATTTGCCAGGTTCCATTTCGTGGAGGGTGTTCAGCAATACCTGATTGTACTTGAAACTAAGACCAACTTGTAAGTCAATGCCTACGATCGTTACCAAGCCCAAGCATAAGCGTCGACGCGAGGATCGGCTCCGGCGCTCAATATACCCGTCGCAGGATCGAGAACGATGCCCGCATTTGAGCCAAGCGACCACGGAGGCGCCACGCGGAGCTTGTGTCCGCGAGTGACAAGGGCCTGTCGCGTTGTCTCCGAGACTCGCTCCTCTACCGACAGATCGCCCGGATACATCGTATGAGGGAAGGGCGAAGAGGGGAAACTGCGCGAGCTCCAGCGCGGGGCCTCGATAGCCTGCTGAATGTTCATGCTGAAATCTATCATGTTGATCAGAGTCTGCATCGTGCGCATGACCTGATCGTCGCCTCCGGGACTACCCAATATTGCATAAGGACGACCGTCTTTCATGATGAGCGTACTCTGCAGGGTGCTGCGTGGCCGCTTACCGGGTTCCAGAGCATTCGCCTCGCCGTGGACGAGCGAGTAATAGTCGCCACGACAGTTGAAGATGATGCCCGTATTGCCCATCACCACGCCCGTGCCAAACAGGCTGTGCAGGCTGGGCTCGAAACTCACCATGTTGCGATCTTTATCGGCGATTGCGATATAGCTCGTGTCTCCGTCATGGCGGCCACCGCCGCTGAGCACCGGATGCACCGGTCGATTGAGTTCCGGCTGGCCGGCAACTTTTTCTGGCGACCCAGGACGCAATTGCAAAGACGCATTCGCGGAGTCAATCAGCTTCCGGCGCTCGTCTGCATAGTTCTTCGAGAGGAGCGCATTGTATGGGATCTTGATGAAATCCATGTCGCCAAGATATTTTTCGCGGTCGGCCATGGCGAGCTTCACCGCTTCCACGCTCGTGTGAATAAATTCCGGACTGTTGTGACCCAGGGCCTTCAGGTCATAGCCTTCGAGAAGATTAAGGGCGATCAGTTCTGTGGGACCTTGGCTGGCAGACGGATTCTTGTAAATCTCGTAACCGCGATAATTGGTCGACACCGGGGTCTCGACCTCGGCCGTATATTCGGCAAAGTCTTCATAGCGAAACAGTCCGCCATTGGCCTCGGAGAACGCAGCCAGCTCGCGGGCGATATCACCCTTATAGAAGCGGTCGCGGGCCGCTTTGAGTGCTTCATGCCGGCCTTTCGTGTGATTGGCTCTCTCGGCTTCGACAAGCTTCGTTAAGGTTTGTGCGAGATCGGGATTCCTGAAAATCTCTCCCGCCTTTGGAGGCCGTCCCGCCGGCAGGTAAAGTTTTACCGTTGTTGGATAGCGAAGAATTTTCTTCGAACTGGCAATGTAGGAAGCGCCGCGTTCGCTGAGCGGAAAACCATTCTGGGCCAGATCAATGGCCGGCTGCAGCACTTGCTCGAAGCTCATTGTGCCCCAGCGGTCGAGCAGGATGTACCAGGCATCCACGACGCCGGGTATTCCGCCGGAGAGGAGTCCATCGCTTTGCGGGATCTTGCCTCCATTGTTTTTCTCGTACCACTCGATGGTGGCAAGTTTAGGCGCGCGCGGCTCGGCATTGATTGAATACACTTTCTTTTCACGAGCGCTATAGACGAGCAAAACAGCATCGCTCCCCACTCCATTAAGCGCGAAATCGGATACAGCCAGAGCTGCCTGACCGGCAACAGCGGCATCGAATGCATTACCACCGGCATCCAGAATCCGGCGGGCTGCTTCCGTCGCTTCCGCTTTCATGGAGGCAACCGCAGCCTGGCGGCCCCGGATCACAGGACGCATTGTCCCGTGTGCCGGCAATTCATCTTGAGCATGGATTTGGCAAACAAAGAGGAGAAAAATGGCAGCGACCTGTATCTTACGCGACATAAAGTGATTTACTCCTGCATGTTTCTTATCGTCTCAGTGAATATACGGGGTACGACCAGCTTAAGGTGTACGAACAAGCAGAACCGTCGCTTCTGCATAGCGGAGGGATTCTAGCACACCCATTTCCGCATCAATAGCTATTGTGCAAGCCAGGTTTTCACGCCACCGTGTTGAGAACATGTGCCTGTACGGTGCTGAGAGAAGGAATATGTTCTATCAATACATTGGGCCGTCGCACCTGAAGGCAAAGCACTTTGTTTGGTGCTGGAGTTTTGGGCAAGAAAATGCCAGCCGCCCCAGATTGTTCCAATAGCAATACAAGCGATGATCAGAACTTTGATGAGCTTCTTAGACGAGAATCTCATCGACAAAGGCCGGACATTCTTCGCGCCAGTTTGATGTGCCGAGGCAAAGGATGCAATTTCGTGGTCGGTTGGGTCTTTTGAAGAACTAAGGGCAGCATTCGATGCAGTAGTCTCTGTATTGGGATTCGAGGAAAAGACCGGCTTATGCCCGAGCTTTGGCGCGCGGTCCCATTCTCCGTGCAGATTGCGCAAAAGGCTGTCATAGTTTTCTTGAAACCCAGGCCCGTCTGTCAGGTCGATATAACATGTGCTCAAAAGGTTTGCAGGCGCTGCGTCGGGCCATTGACCGCTTCTTAACACTGGAATAAATTTACTGTGGTTGCCTTTGAGGAAAACCTCGCTTTGGATAATGTCCCCTTCATAACTGACACCTCCGTTGCGCTCATCTGATTTGACCTTATATTTCGGAGTGCAGATAATGAGGACAAAATCATTTTCACGAACGGCTTTATCCATAAAAGCCGCGATCGGGTCTCCGGGCCGCACGTGCCACTGATCGAGAGTAACATCTACGCCGTCGTTCCTGAGTTGAGCGGCGAGCGTCCGCACCCAGGCTTTGTGCTCCGGGCCGTCCCAAGAATAAGAAATAAAGACTTTGGGAATACTCATAGATCAGTCACCCAGGCAATCTCAAGTTGGTTGGACTTATTGAAGGCACACCTGCTGGATTTCTATCACCAACACAAAACTAGAGCGAAAAAGCTTCTGCTAAGCAATGTAAAAAAACGGAAATCGTTACAGCTTTTTCGGAAAATAGTTGGTAGGGCCACAAGAGATAATGACCCTGCGGACAATCAGCAAGCGTCCGCTAGCAAGACTTACCGGGTGTTAAACTATTTGGATGAAGATCGCGTGGCCCTGTAGCTCAGATGGATAGAGCGACGGTTTCCTAAACCGCAGGTCGCAGGTTCGACTCCTGCCAGGGTCACCATTGCTTTCAATGAGTTAAGGACAATCATTCGCTCTCTGATTCTCTCTCACTAACAGTTACTGAACAATAAGGTTTTTCGGTGCCGGTTCTTGCGTGGCGCCGGGTTGATCCAGCATGTTGACCGCTTCCCGCTTTCGCTCGTTGAGTGCTTTCACGTAATGCTTTCGAGTAGTGTCCGTGCTGGCGTGGCGGAGAATGGCTTGAATGGTCTTCTCGTTCGCGCCCATGTCATACAGGATCGTAGCCAGCCCGCGGCGGAAGGAATGCCAAAGGTCTTTTGATGGGATGCCTTCACGCTGCATGATCGGACGCAAGGTGCGCCGGGCCAGGTTCGCTAGATTGATCGGTTTGCCTTTCTTGCTGCCCATGGCCGGAAACATCCAGCCGTCTGTCGGATTCCCGCAGTACTCGCGGTAGGAGTCCAGCATGTGAGCGACAGATGGAACCAGCGGTACCGAAGCCTTGGAGGTCTTCGACTTCGGCACACCCTCGATCCCTTCCCACACCGACCGCTCAACCTTGATGAACGCTTCTTCTCCGTCCCGGCAGTAGTCCGGCCACCGCAGGCCCGCCAGCTCACCCTTGCGAAATCCGCCTTTGCCGGCCAGGGCCACGATTACCTGGTCGCGCGGATCTGGCAGCAGAGAAATAAGCCGGTCCACCTGGGCCAGCGAATACGCGCCAGTGTCGCTCTCAGACTGAGGGAGACCGTCCGGGAGCTTGGCGTGTGCCGGGTTTTGGCCTTCGTAATGTCCCCGGTCCATCGCATAGGTAAACAGCGACGACAAGAACCCACGAATATTTTGAACGTCCGGTGAGTTAACTCCGGGTTGGCTACCCTGATCTCTTCGTATAGGTCGGCTGCATGGACACGACGAAATTCATGCAGGGTCCGCTTTCCGATTCGGGGTTTTATGTGAACACGGAAGATATCCCGGTAGCCCTTGACCGTGCTCGGTTTTTTCCCTTGGGGCCACGGCTGACTGATCTTAGGAAAGTACTTGTCTTGCGCGAAACCTTCAACTGTCCACACCGTGAGGTCCTGCATTTGCAAAGCTGCTGTGTTCAGGGGCTTTAAGATATCGTCTCTCATGTCCCTGATCTTGGCGGGAATCTGGAGCTTGCCGCCAGCGTCATACTTGGGTCGAAGCTTGCCGTCTGCTGGCGCAAGGTTGACGAACTTCTGAACACGCTTTTCCTGGCCGTGCTTTTCTTCGGTGACTCGATACCGGAGAATCCAGCAACCAGATTCAATCGCAATATGACCCTGCTGAGTCCTTCGCCGGAAACGTGGTGTCATGGTCTGCACTCCCTTCCTGAATTATTAGTGAACATCAAACGACTGCCGCCGGATTTTACCGCAGCCGACTTTTGCTCACTGGCTTTTTTGCCCTTCGGGAGACTTGCTTCCATGATCCACTCGTTAATCTCAGGCTCCAGGAACCGCAGGTACTTTCCAAATTTGCGGAAAGGCAATGGGTTTTCCACTCGAGTCCGGGTATGGTTGTAAACCCAGCTCGCGCTCATCCCTAGCTTTTCGGCAACCTGCTCCAGCGTCATGATGCGCCCTGGCATTGGCTGCGCTCCGGTCTGTGCTCCTGCCATGTCTGCCATAGAACCCCGCTTTAATTCCTATTGCTCAGTAATCGTTAGTGGCCACGCTTTCAACCTGCAATCATGCACACCTGCGGAGTGACACGCGGTTGTGTGAACCGTGGGTCACTTTTCGGCTTTTGGCCGTGTTTTCCGGCTCGCCCGTTCGGCCTTGCGCCACTGATTGAACCATCGGCCCTTGCTGTCGGCTGCCATGAATGCCTGCCACGTTTGCGCGGGAACCCCGCGATAGGTGCGAAGGTTCCCGCCGGTGAATAAGACTTGCATCACTCGACCTCGGTACCCGATGGCCCGTATTGCTTTGCTCTTGACCGGAATTAGCTGCACGATGCGCCCTCATCTGTTGAGCCATGCCTGGCTGAGTGTTGGCTGGCCGTTGCTTCCGTCCGTGCCGACGTTGGACCCGGCCAGCTCCCCCGCCGAGGTGTTGCGGGTTTCTTTGTCGCCAGTCTTGCCGGCTGGTTTCTTGTGTCCGTTGCCGTTGCCATTGTGAAATTTGACCGCGGCTTTCAGATTTTCGGGAATCAGTGGCGCATCCTGGGCCTCTGGCTCAAGGCTGTAGTGCTCAATATGCGAGGCGAGAAATTTAAGCAATTCCAGGTCGCCTGCCTCGAATGTTGCGATGGGATGGCCTAGTGGATCATCCATCAACTCGACTCGCCCATCTTTCCAGATTTGGAAAAATGGCTGATCTTCTCCGCGTCCGACTAAGATCATGTTTGGGAATGGCGGAATGAGGAATGGGTTAAGTGTTTCGCTACGATGGCAGTTATCACACATAGGCTGCCCCCAATCCGCCTTGCTCCTGTCTCGCCATTGCTGGCGCAAGTGCAGCCCACTCTTGGCGCTGTGCTGGTTTCCGGCGCTGGGCCTGGGCCTCGGCAATCGCCAGCATGTCGCGGTGGACCGTGGAAAGCCCCACGGCCAGCGCGTGACGGCTTCTCACGATGCGCGCTACGGCACGGACGGAAAGCCCCGGATAGTCCGCAAGTACCTGGGAAACGACGGCGCGCCGATCGCTCACTGCTTCTGTTTTGGTCTTCTGGTAGGCTTTGAACCAGAAAGATAAGCGAGCCTTTTCCGCGTCTTCGATTTTGAGCATTTCAGCAAACGCCCTATTTGAGACTCGGCCTCTTACGTTCCGGCTCGCAGTTATTGCGTCCTGCACGTCGGAATCGTTGCAAACGGGAACACACCGGCTCGCTACTGCGGTAAGCTCCCGGCTGATTTCGTCCGCGGTTGCCCTGTTTTTCCGCATGAGCACGGCCAGCGCCCACAAACCAGATCGCCGCGTACCGCTGCGAAATCCCCCGCGCATCTTTTCAAGCTCGCGGATAGCGGCCAAGGGTACAGACCATCGACGCCGGCCAGCATGAGAGTGCCGCTCTGATTTCGGCTTGTCTGGAGCTAGAGTTATTTTTGTTGGCTGGGCCCGGACTCCGAAACCGTTCCCCAGTTCGGCCAGCGTGTATCTGTTTCCGGTCACGCGGTAAAACGTCACTTGTTGGTTCTCCGGCGCTGCGCTCGAATTGCGGGAACCCGGAACCCTCATAAGCCGGCTACCGTCGTGCGTTTTGAGATCTGCCCCCAGGTGCTTGAATCGCTGCGCCACGGCTCGCCCGATGCGCTTAGTAATTCTCAGGGTGTCCGGCCATGCTCTGACCGGCTGGCCCTCATGCAGTTTGTCCTCGAGAAGCCACAACGCCCACAATCCCCGGCCCGATGAACAAACCAGAGACGGACGCGGCAAGCCCCCACCGTCTATCTCGGCCAAAAGCATTTGTAGCGAGTCTCTGAAGTTGAAAGGGCCAGTGTGACAATCCAAGTCCAGCACAACGGCATTCAGGTACTTCAGGTATCGCTCGCACCGTGAGTAAAGCTTAAAGCTGGTTTCATCGTTGTACCGATTGCCACGCTGCTCATAGGTGCCATTCACGGTGAAGTAAATGTCTGGCTCGCCCCAGAATAGTTCAAGGATTCCCGCTGCTGGGCTTTCAATACCGCCGAGGTTAACGCACAGTCGGCCAGTGGCATCCTTGCGCCAAAAACTCATTATGGAAGACTCCCCGGCATGGATGGCGCTTAGGGCTGCCGGTGCGGACAATTCGGTAAGGTGTGCTAGTTGCCCTATCACGATGCACACTCCATAAGCTTAGCCGCGTGGCTGATTGCGTCACTTACAGCCTGGGCTGAGACCTGGCCTTTGCGGAATAGCGGGATGAGTCGTACTTTCTGGCCCTCTCGCCCTGATGAAACCACAAAGCACAACGACAGATTTGGTTTGCGCTGGCCCGATAGCTGCCTTAGACTTGCAGTTGATGGCTTGCCAAACTGGGAAGGTGCCGAGGCTGGCCCGGCCTGGGAACAATCAGCCCTCGGCCCGTGCCCTTGATCGTTCTGCAGAAGCTCACTAACTCGCCGCGTCCAGTAGTTTTCCAATCGCGATAGGTTGCCGTTTTTCATCTGCGGCCCCCTATGCAGTCCATTTCAGGGTCACAGTAAGCTGAAATCTGTTGGGGCTGCACTGGGAACAATTCGCCCGTGACCGGCTCCGGCTCTTCCGTGCTCAATGTTGGCGCCGCGCTGGGCCTCGGCTCCGTCGTGTTCCTGGGTTTGCCATCCTTGCTTGCGGAAAACTCGACGGCTCGCATCCTGGGGAACCCATTGCCGTCCAATTCAAGCCAGTACCAGCTCTTTACCGGATTGCAACTCAAGTCTGTGCGGTTGCTGATCGTGAAACCATGCTCGCGCAAGTTGAAAATTCTCGCCGTTAGTTGACTGATAACCGGGTGAGTCAGCTGCACGTCCGCGAGCGTGACCGGCCCTCCGTGGCTTTGGCAATTCTCCAAAGTGCTCGCTCGGCCTGGGTGCGTGGTTCGGTTGGTGGTTCCAGGATGCCAAGAGCCGACAGAGCCACATCCATGAATCTCTGTTGCTGGCTACGGCTAACGGGCTTTGGTGGTTTGTTCTCTCGTGACTTGCGGTAGAGTCGATCTTGATTATCTTGATTGTTCTTGATTTCGGTGTGCGGATTGTTTACACTTCGCATTGTCTGAGTCCTTTGAGTCTGGAAAATTTAGTGTTACCTGATGGCTGCCTGGCGAGGCGGCCATCAGTGTTTATGGCCTCATGCAACGGCATGGGCCTGGGTTTGACATTCCGATTCGAGCAATTGCGCGGCCCTCGCCAAGCTTGGCCTGACTGCTTCTCTGATTGCCTGCAACTCATCTGAGCGAAGCTGTAACTCTCCGGCCTCGGCAAGTTGAATGCGCGAACGTGGTACACCCGATGTACGCGCAAGGGCTATTTGAGTAAGGTCGGCGCGCCTGCGAAGTTCTCTAACTGGATTGGCGGTCATTGATGCTCCAAGCGGCAATGCCGCTGAAGTGATAACACCACGGCACCAATGAAACGAGAAGACGTAAGGCGGAAGTTAGAGACGTAAGGCGGAAGTTAGAGACGTTTAATAGGGTTTTCCAGTGTGTTCGGCTAGTTGATAGAAGCCGTCGCCACGAAATATAAGCAGGTTTCTCAGTGGATCGTTACTCCTAAAGAGATCGGCCATTTTGGCGCCGCTGCTTCTTTGTGTGGCTTTGTTGATCTCATCTGCGGAGCATATACCCTGACCGCGGCATAGCCGTTCATGGGCAAATTTAATGGCCGCCCCTTTTTCTCTTGAAACTTCATATTCCTTGCCACCAAAATGAATCTTGCGGTAATCCTCTGTGATCGGGTAGAAAACAGGTAAATGCTTGTTTGTTGTCCTAGTATCCGCCGTTACCGTTGCCACTTCCCCAAAAACACTAGCTGGCCAGAGCAAACTATCCGGGGGTAGCTTGAGGGTGCCTAGGTCCGCATCAATAAGAGTGCGGTTTTGGCCGATCCAATCGCGGACTGACTTTTTATCGGGTCCCGCCTCAATCTTCTGAAAGTACGAGCGTGCGACCTCTACGGCACTCCTCTCTTGCGGGTTCATCCCGGTAAATTGCCACTTGGCGCGATATGCCTCTATTTCCGCAAGCCTCTTCTTTTGTTCTAAGGGGATTTCTCTTGGTGATGGTGGCAACCCAACGAATCCACGCCCGCTGGCCTCCGGCCCTGGACGCTTTGCGGCTGTGGTTTTGTGTAGCGCGGGTCCCCTTACTGGGACTATTGGCTTTGCAGATATCTCTCGGTTGGCGGAGACACCTGAAATCTCTTCGGACGCGATCGGCGGCCCTGAGTGGTCGCCATGGGTTTGGACAGATGCAGGGGCTAACGGCGGCTTCGGCTCCGGAAGGGGAATCTTGATGTTCCCCTGTTCTATTTCATAGGCCGACATCGCACGGATGGCTTCCATATGTTCAGGGCTGTAGCCTAAATAGGGCACCAGATTAATCTTCCAGGTGCGACTTAGTTTTTCCCTTAACCATTGAATGCGACTTTCTGTTGTGGACTTATCGACCGACCTACGATCAATTGCAAATCCAAGGAGATCTGCGAGATTCCTTAATAAAGGTTTGTCGCCACCCGATAAAAGTTGACCCAGTTTCGTGCCAAACCTGCTTTGCTGGGGGTTTATAAAGGGGTCAATTCCATATGTCCAAACGGTTTCTTTGAAATCGGGATGTTCTGGCTGGGTTGAGCTATTTCGGTAAATTTCGTATGCCCTACGAATCCAATCATCGGCTAGGGACTTAAGCTCACTATCGAATCTTGTTTGCTCTTGGTAGCTCGACAGCAATCTATCCTTCAAGATTTCTTCAGAGGCTTCGTTGACCAAGGACAAGATTTGCCCTTGGACGCGACCCTGGCTTATTTCATTCCGGATGGAGATGTTCAGCGGCAAATGTCACCTTCCCATGACCTCCCGCTTTTTAGATTTCAATTGGAAGGCGGGAGCGGGAAGGCACCCGCCTTGTCACAACCAAGAGCGACCTGATTGTTATCCGATTACATTTTTAACTGCGTGGGAAGATGGTTTCAATAGCTAATTTGCGGCGAATTTGGAACGGGGTGGTGTGATCTTTCTTTTCTCTCTTATGACTGAAAGCAGCTAGGCGGACTAAGCTTTAACTAAGTCACAGAATTTGATCCAGGTCGGTACGCATCAAGGCATCCGGCATCCTACAGACACACGCTCAGTTCACGCCACAAATGTGCCAGCAGATAGCCCCATGAATTTTGTTTGTCGGTTGCTGGGGTAACGATCCCCGGTTGCGTTGGCTTGCCCAGGATCACCGCGAAACCCTGAATCGAGTGGTTAACGCGCCACTATGCGAAAGGCTGGATTCCTTTTTACGGGAGTGAACCAGTGTCACCCGATGGCCAGTCAGCGAGTCTGGCGTTACGCTATGCCGGTTGCTTATTGTTCCTGCCAGCGGGAGCCACGAATCTCCCTAGCGTGATTTGCCAGCAATGATCAAGGGCAACCGCCCCCTGATTTTCCCGGCTGCCGAGTGGCCCCCGGAAGCTAAAACGCTATTACTGAACCCTGGCCAATGTCAAGATTTTTCGGTGAGGGTTCACTGTTCCGAGTGAAGATTGGAGCGGCTTTAGTCTGGCCCCTGGCTGTCCCATTTTCGCTTGCTCAAAATCTCCCCCGCTTGTCTAGCACCTGCTACGCTTCGCGCCGGTCCTGCTAGCAAAGTGGGATCACCCCGCGCAACACGTTCTTAACGCCTTCCGGTTGGCATTCCCGCCCTAGGCAGTGGTGTCCCAAAAATCAACGCTAGTACTGTAAGAGCTTTAGTACTACTAGCATCGAGAAATGGGACAGTCCCCCTTTCGAGCGGCCCCCGCATCACTCAAAAGTCACTCCCGAATTTACCCACCGACCCTAGGAAAACTTAAAGAGGATTGCGGCCCGAAAATGTCAACATTTATCAACAGGTAGATCGCCCCGAAAACCTTAGCATTTGTTAACAAGCTTGGAACACCGGTTTTTCGTAACATTCCTATATTCAATGGCTTACCGATATTCTTTGTAACATCCTGAGAACATTTTGAGCGCTTTACCCCCCCTGCTTCGATTCAGGGCAATGGGAAGTCAGTTTGTCATTTATCCATCTGTCAAGCGCAGAGGCTCTGAACTTCCAGCGGTTGCCTATTTTCACGGCTGGAAGTTCCCGGCGCTGCGCCATTCGGCTGACTGTCAAGGGGTGACAGTTGAGCACCTTGGCGGCCTGCAGGAGACCGATTAGCGGCTTAATGCTTGGCGCCTGATTTGTAGTTCGGCTTTTCTGGGATTCAGCCTTGCGATGATCTTTGCACAACGTCTTAACCCACTGATAACCGCAATGGCTCTGCAAGCGCAACCGTAAGCCCCGGCCCTGGCCAAGCATCCCCCGGCGCTGAATCGTGCGCGTGGCTGGCGGCCTGTGCGCTGGCTGGTGCCTCTGGTGGCCGTTGGCCCTCAGGATCGTGCGCCACGGCTCCGGCTC
>DASZFK010000293.1:0-3767 GCA_035939855.1 Candidatus Angelobacter sp. | reverse complement strand
AATTAACGCCAATACACGCGAATCAAAATCAAATCTTTTATCATTCTTGCCATCAGATTCGTGTTCATTCGCGTTGATTCGTGGCTAAGAAAATGTCTTGCTCATTGCATTCCATGCATTCCCGGGTTTACCCTTGCCGCGCGAGTTTCAACCATACATTCTGGTGGGAAAAGATGATCAAAAAGGTTTCTATCGCATTGTTTTTGTTCTTTGTCGTTCGCGTAGCGCACGCGCAGTCGCCCGACCCGCAATTGCTGGCGGAAATCGAAAAGATCAAAGCTATTGACAATCATTCCCATCCACCCAAATTAGTCAGTCCTGGCGAAAAGGACGACGATTTCGATGCGCTCCCCTGTGATCCCCTGGAACCGAGCATGCCGACTACGATCGGACGCCCCGAGAATCCGCAATTTCTGGCTGCGTGGAAGGACCTCTATCACTATCCTTACAACGACAGTACGCCCGAACATGTGCGCGAGTTGGTCCAAACCAAACGAAAAGTGATGCAAGAGAAGGGCGACAACTATTCCAACTGGGTACTGGACCGGCTGGGAATTGAAACTGAGTTGGCCAACCGTGTGGCCCTCGGACGCGGCCTGCAACCGCCTCACTTCCGCTGGGTGCCTTTTGACGATGCCCTCATGCTGCCCTTGAATAATTCGAGCGTGGCCAATGAAACGCCCGACCGGAAATTCTTTTATTCCCGCGAGGAGATGCTGCTCAAGAGATATTTGAAAGACTTGAACCTGGCCGCTGCTCCGGCAACTTTACAGGAATATGTTTCCAAAGTGATTACCCCCACGCTGGAGACGCAAAAACAAAAAGGGGCCGTAGCCATCAAGTTCGAAGCGGCATACCTGCGCACCCTCGATTTTGGCCCTATCCCGACCGATCAAGCTCAAACAGCAAAAGAAGCCGGGCAAATCTATGCCCGCTATATCAAAGGCGGCATTCCTTCCAAACCTGATTACCTCAAGCTTCAGGATTACTTGTTGCGAGCCATGGCGAGGGAGGCAGGCAGGCTGGGGATGCCCGTGCATTTCCATACGGGTGGAGGCTGCGGCAGTTATTTCATGCTGAATAGCTCCAATCCCGCGCTGCTGGAGTCCCTGTTCAACGACGCGTCTCTGCGGAAAACCAACTTTGTCCTGATCCACGGCGGCGCGGCGGCCTACATGAAATACACCAATTATCTGCTGATGAAACCCAATGTCTACGCCGATTTTTCCGAGCAGACCTGGCTCATCTCGACCCGCAAGCTGAGCGAGGTAATTCGGGACTGGCTGGAGTGGTATCCGGAGAAAACCCTCTTCGGGACGGATCTCTACCCGAATACTCCCGAGAATGACTGGGAGGAGATCGGTTGGCAAACGACCCAGTCGGCCCGCGAAGCCCTGGCTATAGCGCTGACAGGCATGATGCAGGATGGAGAAATCACCCGCGAACGGGCTCTTGAACTGGCCCACATGGCGCTGCACGACAATGCAGCCAAGCTGTACAGGTGGCCAACCCATTGAATGTCTCAAAATAAGACAGATGGGGTACTAAAATACATTCCCTTTTGTAACTTAAAGCTTGACTTGCACCCTTAACTACTGAAAAACTCAACAACTATCCAACTAGGTAAGTTGGGGGGTGTATTTGTTTTGGCTGAAGTTCGGTTGCAGGAAGGCGAACCGTTAGAAAACGCCTTGCGCCGCTTCAAACGCAAAGTCCAGCAAGAGGACATCATCAAGGAAGTTAAGCGGCATTCTTTCTATCTAAAACCCGGCGAGAAACGTCGTGTGAAAGAAGCTTTGGCGCGCAAACGTAATCGTAAGAAGGCGCGCAAGGAGCAGGATTGACTTACAAGCGGGCCGTTCCTTGGGGAGCGGCCTGCTTATTGATACATAGTATTTTGTCTTAATGGAATTCATAAGAGCTGTCTGGTGTTCATTTATCTCTTTAAGTAAGTTTGGGCCGAACCTAGGGTGAAACGGGGGATCACGCTGATCCACCGGGTGGAGGTTCTCTTCTTGATCTCTGCCCCGGAACCGGCGTGAAGTAACAAAGGGGGAGACACTCTCAATGGAGTTCCAGGACAAAATTCTGAAGTGTATCGATTGTGGCGCGGATTTTGTTTTCACCGCTGGTGAACAACTTTTCTTCCACGACAAACAATTCAAGAACGAACCCAAGCGCTGTAAAAAGTGCAAGGAAAAACGCGCACAAGCGCTCGGTTTGCCTCAAGGTGGTGGAAACTATCAACGGGTAGAAACCAGGGCCGTCTGTTCCGGGTGCCAGCGCGAAACGACAGTGCCATTCAAGCCTACTCAGGGACGTCCAGTATTTTGCCGTGAATGCTTCCAGGCACGCAAAGGAGTAGCGGCAGCTACTGCATAAGCACGTTTCGAAAGAGTACTGGAGCACTTGACCCGGCAGGAGATTTTTTGTCGGTGGATCAACCATGAATCCACTTGGGGTCAATTCCTGCCCTTCGGCTCTCACCCTCTGCTGGATCACCTCAAGGGTTACAATCCGAGTGCGTCTTATGGGCAAGAAACGGGTGTATTACTATGCGGGTCTTTTGGAAGCTGCTTGGCTCTTGGTGTTGGGCTTGTTAGCGGATTTCATGCCGTTACGGCGGTTTTGTTTCTGGTCTTCATGCTGAATGAGCAGAACCTCGAGCTGGCGAAGAAGATCGTCGGTATTCATGGGCTTTACCAGCATCGATTGCGCGCCCTCTGATTTCCAGTCACCGCCCAAGAGAGGATAGGCGGTCAGGATCGATACGGCCGGGTCATAGTCAGTTTTCTTGGCAGCGCGGATCACCTCGTAACCTGCCTTTTCGTGCTCCATTTTCATATCGGTAATGACCATGTGATAACTGCTGGCCTTCAGCTTGGAAATGGCTTCTTTCGCCGATGCGGCGGTCTCAACATCAAATCCGTGAATTTCCAAAATTGCTTTAAGAGTCAGCAGGATCGCAAGTTCATCGTCAACGAGCAGGATACGGCGTTTCATGAAGTCTCCAGGGAAATGGTAACACTTCTCATCTGCGGTTACTCAGATGCGACGGAAAACGCGAGGGTTGGCTTACGGTTGCAGCGCAGCAAATTGCCATAAATGCCAAAATTGCCAAAATTTGAAAACCAATCAGTAGTTACGCGTGGTGTTCAAGAAGCGGCGGCTACCCGCATTTTGATCTTGGGAATCACCGCTACGCCTTGCGCGGCATCATAGGTCAACGTCATCTCAGCGGAACAGGGGCCGCAGAGCCAGTAGTGTTCCACGCGGCCAGCCGGTTTTGGTTTGGCTAGAATCGGGCTTTGCTGGCGAACCTTTGGATCCCTGGGGTTTTCCACCATAAAGACCTTGCCCTCCCGTAGATAAATCAACGGAGTCGAGCAAGCAGGGTTAGCGCATTTTGCCAACATTGGATTCTCCTCATAACCCGCGATTCTGGCGAGACTCGAAAATTCATGCCACATAGATGCCAGTCTCTGAATTTGGTTGCTGGTGATACCTCAAAATTTTTCGACTTTTAATTTAGGTCTAAGAGGATTCTTCTAGAACAAGGCCTTGCCCTCGGCAGTCTTCAGGTTGATGCCCAGCAGGCGGGCGATGGTTGGAGCTATGTCGCGCATGTCGATTTCTCCAAGTTGCCGGGATGGCGTAATCCCTTGTCCCGCCATAAAGAAAACCGATCGCATTTCCGGTTGGGTCGGCACATAGCCGTGCATCCCAGTGATGGGCGTGCTGGAAACGAGCGGGCCGGACCATCCGCG
>DASZFK010000292.1:0-7404 GCA_035939855.1 Candidatus Angelobacter sp. | reverse complement strand
CCTTATAAGTTATCTCTGAGATGAGATAAAGCTGTGCCGCCCCTCCGGGGCTTATCTCTGTTTCTTCTTCTTTTCCCAGCGCTTACGCGCTGGGCTAACTTCTTTCGCGCCTCCGGCGCTGGTATGTCGCAGATCCCATTCCCGTTTGCTCCTTAAGTGAACAGCATTGTGGCTAAAACAGGTTTTGCTTTTTCTCTCACCGTTTCATGGTGATTTTGGTTGTGGCCCTGCTAGCTGTGCTCCAGATGGGTTGTAAGATCGACCCATTGAGGGTGAGGCTGGATCTGTTCAAGGTTGTGTTCGAGAATGGTTATGTCGCCGCGTTGACCGACTTCTTTGAAGCCGCCAAACTTGTAAGTGATCATCATCATGCGATTGCGTCCGTTCGGACGGAATTCGCTTTGGAGACGGACACCATGATTGCGGGCCATCATGAGGATCTGGTTGATGAGCAGCGTTCCTACTCCGCGAGACATGACACGGCATGACATCAGCAGTAGCTTGATGGTCCAGAGGTCGGATGATTTTTCTATGAGCGTCAGACCTATCTTGCCATAGGTACCAAACCGGTCGTCGAGACTTGCAACCAGGAGCAGATGATCGCTTGATCTGCTAAATCTTTTCAGTTCATCGTACGAATATGTGTAACCAGTGGTATTTAGCTGGTTGGTGCGAACGGTCAGCTCTTCTGCCCGCTGCAAATCTTCTTCGCGGGCTTTGGCGATTACAAATTTCATTTTGAGGGAAGCCAGAAATTCTTCGCTGGGACCGTTGAAGTTGTCTTCCGCCTGTTTTCGCTCGATGTCGGCCTGGTACATCGCGCGACGCCGGGCGGAGTCTTCGGTGATGAATGAAGGGATAAATTCCTGCCGGTCGCCCAATCCGGCAATCTCGACAGCGTCGAGGACCAGCAATTCAGGAAGAGCATGGGAGACTTCTTCGCGCTCGAAGCGGTCATCGTCGATGAAGGCAACAGTATCCATTCCAATATTGATGTTTTGCACGATGGAGCGAATGTTTCCACCCTTCGCATTCCAATTAATCTGTGGGTAAAGAAAGTACTCGCTGACTCCGAGTTCCTTGAGTTTGTTCCAGGCTGCTTGGTGATCGTTTTTACTGGCAACAGACTGAAGAATTCCACGCCGATCGAAGAGCGTAAGCAGGTCGCGAATGCCTGGACGAAGCTGGACGTTGTCTCCTTCCAGCAACGTTCCATTCCATAGAGTGTTGTCAAGGTCCCAGACAATCAGCTTGATTGATTTCTTTTTTTTAGGAGTGGAGGAATGATCTGCTGTTGGCTCTTCTAATACAGTGGGATGGTGGCTCATTGTTATACCTTTCTTGTATCCTGACCGTGAGAGAACGTTGTCCAATTACAGATACTTGACCGGTGCGACGCCAACAGGGGACGTAAGAGCTCGATTGATTTGGCAGGTTCTCAGCCCCAAGCGCGAAGACCATAGCAGCATGGTTTTCTTCGTACTGCAGCGGAGCAGTTCCTTCGGCTCGCGTTCGCTCACCTCAGGATGACAGTTTTTCGTGGGGAGAATGTCTTCTCGCCCTCTGGTTTGGTTGGAACGAATGTTGCCTGCCTTAGCGCTCCAGTTGATCTGCGGGTAGAGAAAGTATTCGCTGACGCCGAGTTCCTCGAGTTTGTTCCAGGCCGCCTGATGATCGTTTTTGCTGGCAACAGACTGAAGAATTCCCCGCTGATCGAAGAGCGTGAGCAGCTCACGAATGCCCGCGCGGAGCTGGACAGAGTCACCTTCAAGCAGCGTCCCATTCCATAGAGTGTTGTCAAGGTCCCATACCACCAGCTTGATTGATTTCTTCTTTTTAGGAGTGGCGAGCTGTATGGGCTCTTCTAATGCTATGGTGTTCCGGCTCATTTTTTGCGCCTTTCTAGTGTCTTCTTATTTTGCGATGCTCTTATCCCTGTCATCCTGAACGGAGCGCGTGAAAAAACTCACAATCTACATTTCTGGTTGGCGCGAAGTGAAGGACCCCTATCATGTGTCGGTCTAAATTGCCGATCCTAGGTATTTGACCGAAGTCGCTGAGGTAGGGAATTCAGCGGGGTTCGCCGCCTTGAGATTTTGTTGGCTACCAGCCGGGGTAGAACACCTCGTATCTGCAATTAAGCCCCAAACGTTATCGGGGTCCCTCACTCCCGCGCCAATCTTATTCGTAGCTTTGAATTCTTGCCGCGCTTCGTTCGGGATGACAGGGGAATGGGTAATATCGCAAAACTTAAATTTCCGCTAATGGGCTTTTTGCGATTGCAACCTGCTGGATCTGGGTGCTGCCTTCGATGATTTCCATTACTTTTGCATCGCGCAGGTAGCGGCCAACGGGATATTCATCGGACATGCCGTTTGCGCCATGAAGCTGGACGGCATCGTTGGCGGAGCGCACAGCGGTCCTGGACGCAAAGTATTTGGCAACCAGCGTTTCTGCATACGCACCCGGGTCACCTGTGGAGCGGAGATAACCGGCGCGATAGCACAACAGACGGGCGGCCCGAGTGTGAACGATCATTTCCGTCAGCATTCTTTGCACGAGCTGATGGTCCCGCAGGGCACATCCAAACTGGCGGCGGCTGCTGGTGTAGTGGAGGCAGGCATCGAGACATGCCTGGGCGATGCCTACCGATCCCCAGGCCACACTGTAGCGTCCATGATCCAGGGCCGTGGAGATTACGTGCGAAAGGCCAAAGCCAACTTTGCCCAGCATGTAGTGTTTCGGCACGCGACAATCGTCGAAGACTATTTCAGCCAATAGAGAAGCACGAGTCCCGATGATGCCGCTCATGGGCTTGCGGCTTACCCCAGGAGAGTTTGCCGGCACCAGGAAGGCGGTCAGCTTCTCCTCGCATCGGGCCAGCACAAGAAATAGATCGGCAATCTGGCCAAAGGTAGTCCATCGCTTGGTTCCCGAGAGAACGTATTCGCCATCTTCGAGCACTGCTTCAGTCGCGACGTTAGCGGCATCGCTACCGGCCTCCGGCTCGGACAGGGCGAGGGCGCAGAGAAGGTCTCCGTGGGCGACGGCCTCGGCAAATTCGGCCTTCAGCTCAGTGCAGCCCCACCGCCAGATGCCGATCGAGACCATGTCGTGAACCGTCAAGAGAGAGCGAACCGAGGAGCACCCGCGCGCAATTTCCTCCGTCAGAAGGCCATAAGTAATCGGATCCATGCTGCCTTCGGAACGCCTCACGGGGGAGCCGAGATATCCGAGGGAACGCAGATGATCGATGACCTTGGGAGACACAGCCTCATCGCGGTCCCACTGCGCCGCATAAGGACGAATATGCTCCTGGACAAAACCCCTGAAGCGCAGGCGGGCTTCCTTCTGCGCCGGAGAGAGTTCCATCTGCATTATCGGATTTTCAATTGCTTGAGCCACTAACTTCTCCTATGCTCAGGCTGAAGCCAGCATGGCCGATCTCTTACGCTCCACTAAGACAGCCATGTTGTTTACGGTCTTGAAATTTTCAAAGTCGAGGTCTTGATCCTCGATGGCTATTTCAAATTCCTTTTCGAGAAAGCTGACAAGCTGCATGGCCAGTAGCGAATTCACGAAGCCCAGGGCAAAGATGTCTTGATCGTCGCCCAGGTTCTGGCTGTTGAAGAATCCACCCAGAAATGCTTTGATCCTGATCTTTCTGTCCTCCACGTTTCCTCCTAACTTGCTGTCGCTATGGAAGCCTGCTCATAGTTGTAGAAGCCTTGTCCGCTCTTGCGCCCGTGCAGGCCAGCATGAACCATCTTCTTGAGAAGAGGACAAGGGCGATATTTGTCGTCGTTGTAACTTTCATAAAGAACTTCGAGCGAGAAAAGAATTGTGTCGAGACCAATCAGGTCTCCCGTTTCCAACGGGCCCATCTTATGGCCGAAGCATTTTCTGAACAGCAGGTCCACATCTTCCGCTGCAGCTACCTGGTCCTGAACCAGGAAGATAGCTTCATTAATGGTGAGCATCAGAACCCGGTTGGAAACAAATCCCGGCATATCGTTGACCACTATGCATTCCTTCCCCATGCTCGCTAAAAAAGATTTGGCTATTTCCAGGGTTGCCGGAGACGTGTGGTGTCCTCGAATCACCTCAACCATGGATTTCAAAGGGACGGGATTCATAAAATGCATGCCTACAACACGGTCAGGCCTGCTGGTGGCAGAAGCAATGCGGGTGATGGAGATCGCCGAGGTATTCGCGGCAAAAACGCAATCCTGTGGACATATAGAGTCAAGCTGATGGTAGACCTCTTCTTTGACCGGCCATTTTTCCACTACGTTTTCAACGACAAACTCGACTTTATCCAGCTCAGCGAAATCGTGCGTGAAGCAGATTCTTCCCAAAACCTTATCTGGTTTTTCGCCTCCCGCCTTCTTGTCAAAAAAAGTCTTCATGCGAAGATTGGTACGAATGGCAGCGTGAGCTTTTTGCAACTGCTTTTCACTGATGTCCACCAGGACCACGTGATGACCGGTTTCAGAGAGGTTCTGGGCCACGCCGATGCCCATGACACCGGCTCCGACCACGCCTATTAAGTTCATATGAATTCCTTTATTGGATTAGAGAGTTACCGCAGAGTGCGCAGAGAACGCAGAAACGTTTTGGTGATCAATTCTGCACAACAAATTCCCGATCGTAGGGGCTGAAAGCCCATTCATGTTGGTTTTGCGGCACGACTGAAGTCATGCCCTGGTACTCGTCTTCACACATGACTAATCTCTCAAGTTAATTGCAGCTCAACGCAAGGTCCCTCCAGTCTCCCACCGCTGACGCGTTGGGAGACTCTCGGGATGACGACTTGTTTTTGTCGGCGAAGCTTTTATTCGTAACGTAAGGCTACGAGTGGATTGGTTCCCGCTGCTCTTCGGGCGGGCCAGTAGCACGCTATCAGGGCCACAGTGACTAACAGTAATGGAACACCCAGGAAAGCTGTGGGGTCCGTGGTGCTTACATTAAAGAGGAATGTGGAGATGGCGCGCGCAAAGATGAAAGCTCCGACGAGTCCAGCCGCAATGCCGCCTAATGTCAGAATCAGTCCTTGGCGCAACACGCAGACCAGGAGATTTACCGGTTGGGCGCCGACGGCGAGACGGATTCCGAATTCGCGGGTGCGGCTGGTAACGAAGATCGACATCACACCGTAAATGCCAATGGCGGCGAGCACCAGCGCAAGCGCGGCAAAGCTGGTCAGCAAGATATCGGTTAGCTTCTGGCTGGTGAGCGTGCGATCTACGATGTCCTGCATACTGCGGACCGCATACACGGGCACATCGGAATCCACCTCGTGAATTTTCGCGACCACCCCGGAGCTTACCATCGTAGGATTGCCGGCGCTGCGAACCACGAGATACATCCTTAGGTCGGGCTGCTGTCCATGGGGGAAATAGATGTGGGGCTGCATCTCATCGGCCAAATTTTGGTCCTTTACCCCGTTGACGACACCCACGATTGTCAGCCAAGGCGGGTCTCCTGTGGTGCGGACACGCTTGCCAACGGCATCGCCATCAGGCCAATAACGGCGCGCCAGGGTCTCATCGACGACAACAGCAAGGGGCATTTTGTCCACATCCGTATCAAGGAAATCACGTCCGCGATCTAGAGACATTCCCATGGCCTGGAAATATCCGGGGCTTACTGTGCGTAAGGTCGCCTGTGTTGGATCGCTGCCAGGCGCCGGTTCGTGTCCTTCGACGATATAGCCATCCGATTCCTCTTCGCCTCCTAAAGGCAGATTGGAAGCGACGGCTGCATTGACTACTCCCGGTACAGTGCGCACCTGGGCAAGCAGGTTTTGATAGAACTGAACCTGGCGAGCCGGATCAGCATACTTTTGGTTGGTCACGGGCAACAGCATGGTGAGAGTGTTGGTTGCTTGAAATCCCGGATCGACGGAAAGTAAACGGTGGAGGCTCTTGAGAACCAAACCTGCTCCTACGAGAAGCACCAGGCAAAGAGCAATCTGGCCGCCGACGAGCGCCAGGTTCGTCCAGCGATTCGAGCGGGCGCTGCTTCCCTTCTGAATTTCGTTGGCACAGCCGGCAAGACCTAAACGATAGGTGCGAATCGCGGGAACCAGTCCGAAGATCAGTCCAGTCACGATCGAAAGACCAATCACGAAGGCCAGCACAATGCCATTGATCGTCACCTGATCCAAACGAGGAACGCCGGGAATCGGCAAGTGGCTCAGCACGCGCACAATTCCCCAGGCTAACGCGATTCCCGGAATTGCCCCGGCAAACGCCAGCAAAACGCTTTCCGTCAGCAATTGTTTGATCACGCGGCGCGGTGACGAACCCAAGGCGTAACGCAAGGCAATCTCACGACTACGCGCTGTGCTGCGACTCATCAGCAGATTGGCGACATTGGCGCACGCAATCAAAAGAATAAATGCCACAGCAAATTGAAGAACGAGGAGGGGCTTCCGGGTTTTGCCAACGATGGCTTCCTTGAGTGGAACCACCAGGGTCTTCAAGCCTGCTCCCGGTGGAGGCGGATCATCACGGCCTACCATGTGCGGATCCTTTTGTCCGTCACTCCGCAGAATCCCTGTGGTTTCGGCCTGGGCCGCGGACGGCTCAATGCCGGGGTTGAGACGTCCCACCAACGTCAGAAAATACGGATGCGTCGCCTGAGGGTTGAGCCCCAGCGGCATCCAGATTTCAGTTTCAGGCACAGGGAAAACGAAGCTTTCAGGCATGACCCCCAAAATCTCAGATGAAACATTGTTCAGAGTGAGGACCTTTCCCACGACCTGGGAATCACTCCCAAAATGTCGTTGCCAGAATCCATAACTCAGGATGCAGACATTATTCTTGCCGGGCACATCGTGTTCGGCACGGAAAGAAGTTCCCAAAATCGGATCGACACCCATAACCTTGAAGAAGTCGGCGGTAACCTTAGCTACTTGAAGACGCTCAGGCTTTTCTCCACCTGTCATGTTGACGCCGGTCGTCCAATAGGCAGCCGACGAAGAAAATACAGTGGAGCGATCGCGGTAAGAAGCGAAATTGGCCGGCGACATCCGCCAGCTATCGAGGCCTTTTTCCGGATAGGCCTGCACCATCCTGACAATGCGATCGGGTTCGTGGTAAGGCAACGGACGGAGCAGTATCCCGCTAACGAGGCTGAAGATCGCCGTGGTGACGCCAATGCCGAGAGCAAGCGTGAGCACCGCGACTGCCGTGAAACCGGGCTTTTTCATCAATAAGCGGGAACCAAAGCGGATGTCCTGTTGCAGATCTCGAATCATAGTAGCCTTCCTTTTTGGGCCGGCACATGCAAGCTCACCAAGATTTGGTAATTGGGTAAATTGGTAATGTGAACCCAAATACCCAGCCGTCATCTTGGTAGTTAGACCGGCAGCGCGGCTGTCAGACAGTATTAATTTTA
>DASZFK010000291.1:0-4937 GCA_035939855.1 Candidatus Angelobacter sp. | reverse complement strand
AACAAGACGTCCACAAGTAATCTCCCACAGCTTCAAGGTGCGAAGCACCGCCTGTCTTGAAGCACCGGCTCTCGGTCACTAGTTAGGGCGGCCAAGTACTGTCCAGACTGCTCTGACGAGAGTGCGACTCAACTACTTCCTCAAAGAGCAGACGGCTCAGGTGAACCGTTTGAAACGCGCTGACCCCGATAAAAGCCACATGCTCCCGCGTCAGCGGCATCCGATCCAAGGTTGCGAACAAATCTTTCCGGTGCTGAAGATCAAGATGGGCATGTCTCAAGTAAGTCCGGAAGGCCCCCGCTGGCAGTCCGGTCCGCACGATTGCCTCTTCCAAGAACTCGGTCCTGGGTGGTGAACCCTCCATCACCGCAAGAAAACCAAGCAGTGCCACGGGGTGTACATGAAATATCCAGTGGTACTGCGTACCCGCCAGAACAGTGGCCTTGGGTATCGGGACTCGCTTCAGGATGGCCTTACGCTCGATGCCCAGAGCTTCCATATCCTCCAGAAGCCACTCGTCGTGGCCCTGTTCCTCCGGAATATGTTTTGAAAGGTAATCGGCAAGGCACTTGGCGACCAGATCTGATTCTGAGACCGCCCTCGCACTAACCTGAGCTGCCGTCATGAGTGGAATGGTTGCGCGGCTGAAGCAGTGAATTCTGAAAAGTAGCTCGGGATATAGGTCCCGCAAGTGGGGATGGCTCCAGAACGCATGGGCAGCTCGGTCCAGCCCAGAACGTATCACTTGGATTTTTTGCTGTAACAGCTGGCTGTGGCTAATCGGCTCCTCCTGCTGGAGGGCAACTTGACCCTTATTGATGAGTTTTGTCCTTATTGATGATTTGTGTCCCTCGCTCCTACTACTTCTACTACATCCCATCTGCAAAATCGCTCGATTTTACTCTTTTGCGCCTGCACAAATATAGACAGTGAGGGGAAAACCATTGAACCTCGAGTTGTGAAATTGCAAGTTTTCCTTATTTTGCTTATACTTACGACGTTAGTGAAGAAGGCGCAGTCCTAACATGCGAACCCAGCAGGTTTTTCCTATGGTTAGCAAGACGCTGGGCCACTACTGCGTCCTGGAGCAAATTGGTGCGGGCGGAATGGGTATCGTTTACCGTGCGCATGACGAACGCCTCGATCGTGATGTAGCCCTGAAGGTCCTCCCGCCAGGAATGCTTAGCGAAGAGTCCGCACGCAGACGTTTTCGCAAAGAAGCGCAAACACTCTCCAAGCTGAACCACCCCAATATCGCTACCGTTTATGACTTCGACCAGGAGAAAGGCGTGGCTTTTTTGGTCCTAGAGTACATTGCTGGCGTGACTCTGGATCGAAAGTTGGCAGGGGGTGCGCTACTGCCGAGCCAAACGGCCGATTTGGGAATACAAATGGCCATGGGATTGACAGCAGCACACGAGCACAAAGTAATACATTGCGACCTGAAGCCCGGCAATCTGCGGCTGACACTCGACGGCAGGCTGAAAATCCTGGATTTTGGGCTTGCGAAGCTGCTGAGACCCGTCGCGGAAATGGAAACAGCCGAAACCACAACCGCGCCAAACGCGGTGGCTGGAACCGTGCCTTACATGGCGCCAGAGCAGTTGTTAGGGCAGCCAGTGGATGTGCGTACTGACATCTACGCGGCAGGTGTGGTGCTCTATGAGATGGCAACCGGACGACGACCATTTCCGTGGGTGCATGGCCCGCGATTAGTTAACGCAATTTTGCATGAGACGCCAAAATCCCCCCGCGCCCTCGATCCCCACGTCTCTGTCGCATTGGAGAACGTCATTCTCAAGGCGATGGACCGTGAGCCGAAGCGGCGCTACCAATCGGCCAAAGAGCTTTTGGTGGATTTGGGACGGCTGACTACGCCGGTGTCGGGTCCGGAAATAGCGCCGCGACATCGTGGCTGGTCGCTTGCTATCCTACCCTTCGTCAACGGTACCAACGACGCAGACGCCGAATATCTCAGCGATGGCATTACCGAAAGCCTCATCAACAGCCTCTCACAATTACCCAAGCTTCGGGTTATGGCACGCACTACAGTCTTTCGCTTCAAGGGGCAACAGGTGGATCCTCAAGGTATTGGACGTGAACTGGGCGTACGGGCAGTGCTCACCGGACGAGTTATTCAGCGCGAGAGCGCTGTGAATATTCATGTCGAGTTGGTCGACGTCGCAGATGGTGCGCAGCTATGGGGTGTGAGGTATAACCGACCCATGACGGACTTGATAGCGCTACAGGAGCAGATTTCGGACGAAATCACCAGTCGACTTCGATTGAGGTTAACGCGCGCTCAGCGCAAACCTCTAACGAAACGCTACACCCAAAATGTTGAAGCCTACCAGCTATACCTTAAAGGGCGTTACTATTCAGATAAGTGGACCACTGAAGGAATGAATCGAGCACTTAGTTACTACCAGCAAGCGATCGAAAAAGACCCGAACTACGCGCTGGCGTATGCAGGATTGGCGGGCGCCTATTTTGGTGTTTCAAGTCAGTTCTTATCTCCTAATGACGCAATGCCCAAGGTCCGTGAAGCCGCATCCAGAGCGCTGGAAACGGATGAAACGCTGGCTGAAGCTCACACTTTGCTGGCTATTGTTAAAGCCTTCTACGAGCATGATTTCCCGGTTGCTGAATGGGAATTTGCCCGCGCCCTGGAGTGCCATTTTGGCTCCGCTTTGGCTCACCAATGGTACGCTTATTATCTATCAGCCTTAGGGCGGAAGGAACAGGCTCTTACAGAAGCAATATTGGCCCAGGAGATCGATCCTCTTTCTGGTACCGTCAACTGGACACTGGGGCTGTGTTTTCTGATGGCGCGCCAGTATGAAAGCGCCATACAACAGATGCGCAAGACCATTGAGGTGGATCCGAATTTCTGGCTTGCCCATATGTGGTTGGGCTGGGCCTACGAGCAGACCGGCAGACGCAAACAGGCCTTGGCGAATCTCAATAAGGCGTTTCAACTGGGTGGGAGTTCATACGCGACTGCTTACCTTAGCTATGTGCACGCCTCCGCGGGAAGCACAGCGGAAGCCGAGAAGATTGTGAGTGCTTTAAAACAGCAATCACAGCAGAAATATGTCTCGCCACACCACATAGCAATCGCGTACGTAGGCCTCAATGACAAAGACCAAGCTTTGGAATGGCTAGAAAGAGCCTATGAATCCCGCGAAGAGATATTGGTCTTTCTCGAAGTTGATGCGACCTGGGACAAACTCCGATCAGATAGGCGCTTCCAAGACCTCGTACGCCGTCTCGGCCTTCCAAGATCACAACTAGAACTCGAAACCGGACGAGTAAAATTCCCGGATGCCGATGTCTGACTCGCTGACGCTTCTTGGCGGCGCACACGGCGCGGCAAATTACCCAGCAGAATCTTTGTGCGCTACACGACACCAGCAAATCCTGAGCGCATGGGAGCCGCTAGAAGCCGCCATCGAACTTCCGAACAAACCGCTACATGCTCCCTCCCAGCCAGGTCACCTAAATCACCAGAGAGCAGCAGGCCGATTTAACGAAATAATTGCCCAGTCTCTCCTTCAAC
The DNA here is from genome assembly GCA_035939855.1 of Candidatus Angelobacter sp. GTDB lineage: Bacteria > Acidobacteriota > Terriglobia > Terriglobales > Acidobacteriaceae > Angelobacter. The sequence continues at coordinate 1,378 of DASZFK010000291.1, read as the reverse complement.
TTCTTTAGAGACTTAATCTCTTCGGGGTCCAGAGAATTGATAACTTGAACTTCTTCGTCCGAAAGCTCCGTGGTGAGCAGAACTCCAGCATTGTACAAGTCCTCTACATTGTTTCTGCCCTTTACCATCTTCTCTACATTGTTACTACCCTTTACCATCTTTCTGCCCTTTACCATCTTTCTACCCTTTACCATCTTTCTGCCTTCTACCATCGTCGTTGCTCCTCTCATTAGCTTGAGATTGATTGCGTGACGTACGAGCGACAATGTTCACCACAAAAAGCACCTTGGTACGGTCAAATTGTTTATCAGTTTCTCGAGCTTCATGCAAGATTTATTTGCTAGGAAGTGAAACTGAAGCAATTGAGGGGGCCAGTTGCAAGAACTGATTTACCCAATCTCCATGGATCGGATTTGAAATGCCGACCAACTCCGCCAGCACCCGCCAATGCTGTGTATGCGGTCGGCGTCGGCCCGCACGGATGTCAGCAGCGTATGGTATCGAGGCTCTGATAGCTAGCCAAACGGATTCCGTCCTCGGTCATTCCAATCCTATACAATATTGGCCGTTGTTAAATACTGAGGGGGAACAATGGGAAACCTAACTGAGGCGCTTCAGGAGCTTCGTGCTGAGCGCAAGCAAGCGCAGTCACATGTGGAGAAGTTAGATACTGCGATTTCAGTGATAGAGTCGTTAAACGGTTTTGGATCATTCGGGAAAGCAAACCAACCGACCCGAATAATATCGGCGGCTTCACGCCGCAAAATGGCGCAGGCACAAAGAGCAAGATGGGCCAGGGCTCGGAAGGAATCGCAGCCAGTGGCGGCAGCGAAAACAACGGCCTCGGCTCCGGCGAAGCGCACCATGTCAGCATCAGCTCGCCGGAAGATCGCAGCGTTTCAGCGAGCGCGTTGGGCGAAGTTGAAGGCGCGGCGGAAGAAGGCTGCTTAGAGCCAGCAATCACGCCAGAGTGGGTTGTTCCTCATTATCTAGGACGCGGTAAAGCTGTTGCATCAAGTAAGTGAGCTTCTCGGGTCTTCTTCCTGGATAACGGCTTGAGCGAAGAACTGCCATGTTTTGCGAGGGTCTGGGGGCATAGTAGTTGCTTCAGGGTATTCGAGGGATCGGCGATGCCGAAACCAACCGAGAATCAAGCACAGCGTTTCATCATGTCCGACAGTTCCCGTTTGATCTCCAACAAACGTCCCCTTCCTAAGGCGAAAGCGGATTTGTCCAGCGCGGTATGCGGGCTCTTGCTCCAATACCGGGCGGTTGTGACTCGTAGATCACTTATTTCTACTCTCATGCTGTTGAGACGTTCCGAAATGTGATTCGCATCCATCATCACCTTGGTCTCCAGTCAATTTCAAGCGGCTAG
>DASZFK010000290.1:0-7575 GCA_035939855.1 Candidatus Angelobacter sp. | reverse complement strand
GATGAACTGATGGAGGATATCATTCGCTCGATTAACAGCATCCGTACATCGCCTGCGCAACTACGCGGCTGTGTCGTGCAATCGGAGCTTCCTTCTTTTTTGCGTTGATCTATAACATTATTTATGCAGAGATCAATAATGATCGCGCCAAGCTAGAGAATCTGCCAAATGGTAGTAGTTCTAGTTGGGGTCATATAATTAAAGGCTGCCTGGCTTGTGACCCTAGGCAGCGGTTTGCATCAATTACAGACGTCGAAGCGGCGCTCAACCGGATAGGAAAAGAGCGGCAAACCCGGATGAGGTCGATAGTTCGGTACGCAGCAGCGGTCGCTGTATTGGCATTGGGCATTACAATCGGCAGCTTTTTGCGATCACCTGAACCACGCCAAGTCGCTGTCCTTCCTTTCCAAATTTCAACTGACAATTCTGCGGATCAAGCCATGGCTGATGGTTTGGCGGAATCGTTGAGTGACAATCTATCCACGCTTGAGGTTTCCCAGAACTCATTGTGGGTTGTGCCGTGGTCCAAAGTGCGCAATTTATCGCTGATTCATACTGCTGCCGGTCCATCATCGGCCTTGGGAGTCGATCGAGTCATCACCGGATTTCTAGAGCAGCGTGATGGGCGGTGGATCGTGCATATCTCGTTGCAGGATGGCAAGAGCCGTAAGATTCTTGGGACGAAGGAAGTAGGGGTTCAGGAGGAGACAATAAACGAGATTGGGACACTTCTACTGAAGCAAGCGGCTTCTATGCTTAACGTGAGGGTTCCCACGGAGGTGAATACCAAACTGAGCCAACAGGAAACTCCGGTCCCGGGAGCCCAGGAATTCTACGAACGTGGCAGAGGGTACTTGACTCGTCACAATCTGGCATCTGCGATTGACCAACTGGAGAAAGCAGCCGGGAAGGATCCTAATTTTGCGGCGGCGCATAGCTATCTGTCATACGCTTATGCGCTCAACTTCTGGAAGACCGGAGATCGCTCATGGGTCGATAAGTTCCAACGAGCCTACGACCGGGCCTCAACTTTGAAGACCGATTTGGCGCCTCGCCACATGGCCCGAGCGTTGATCCTAAGACAAAAAGGAGACTTGCCTGGAGCCATCGAAGAACTTAACCTGGCGCGACAACTCGAACCCGAATCGGAAGATGTCCGCTTTCTGCTGGCTTCCCATTACGATCAGAACGGCAAGATCGAAGATGCCGAAAAGCTGCTCAAAGAAACCATCCAGCAGCATCCGGCGAGTTGGTTAAGCCGCGATCAACTCGGTCAGATTTACTATTCCCACGCCCGATATAATGAGGCGGAACGATATTTTCGTGAAGCCGCCGACCTGGCGCCCGACGATCCCATGGCCTGGGTCAACCTTGGCGCGATCGACCTTGCTCATGGCCGCTACAGTGACTCAATACCATTCCTGCAGAAAGCCGCATCTCTCAAACAGGACGCAGGAGCTTATTCGAATCTAGGTATCGCATTGCTTTACCTGGGACGCAACGCGGAATCTATTGCTGCTTTTGAAAAAGCCACAACCCTTTTGCCTAATAACCATCTGATGTGGCGTAATTTGGGCGATGCCTACGCGAAAGTTGGAAACAAAGCTAAAGCTGCAGATGCATACCAAAGAGCCATCAAGGCATCGGAAAAGGATCTTGCCGACCGTCCCCATGACGGCAAGGTATTGGAAAGCCTGGCTCTCTACGATGCTAAGCTGGGAGAAACAGAGAAAGCAAAACTCCGCCTGGCTCAGGCTATGGCCTTCCTACCCAAGGATCCACAAGGACTGCTTGACCTGGCCATAATCTATGAGCTTACCGGCAATCGGCAGAAGGCTCTAGATGCTCTTCAGTCTGCCGTGAAGTCAGGTTTTTCCAAATCCGAGATTCAAAATGCCATAGAACTAGACAACTTAAGAAAGGACAAACGTTATTCCGGAATTATGGAGTCTTCAAATCTATAAATCTATAGGGTTAGGTGTAGCTTCTAGTTGAGCCAAGCCGAATTTTCCATATTTTTATGATCTATTAACAAAAAGCTGGTCCCTCCCAGGGTATTTTTGCGCTATTCCTATTGAAACAAACATTCCCCCAAAGCACGCAAACAAATAAGGAGGATTTATGGAGCGCAAAGTTTCGTGTATTGAAGAGAATGGTGTAATAAAGGCCAGCCCTGAAACACTGCTTGTCAACCCAGGAGATACCATTCGATGGGAAAACCAGCTTTCAGAAGCATATCGGGCCACTAATTTTTCCCCACAGGATCCACCGTTGTTTGAAGAAGAGGTGATTGAGATTCCTGCCGGCTTACCAAGCGTGCCAGTCCTGGTTGAGGCAAGCCCCAGAGTCGGGGAGTCTGTCGAATACCACTATTTGCTGGAGCCGGTGAACCCGGAGATGCCGTCCGTCGATCCGGTGATCGTTGTGGAATCTCCCGCAAACCCGCCCCAAAGCATGACTGTACAGGGTCAAAGCAATACTTCCAGGCTCTAGGGGTTGGTAGTCCCGTGCCGCTCAAAATTGTAAACGGCACGGGACCGGGTACCTCTAGTGGTTAAGTCGAGAAGCTCTTGGTAACAAATATTTTCGAGTCTTTTGGAAAAACGACTATGCAACGGGTTATTGAAGGGTTCGAGTTTGACGGTGACTACATGCTACGGCTGAAAGTTGGGGACCAAGCCACAGAGCAACACTTCGTCTCCTATTTTGGCAGGTTGTTGCAGCTTAAACTGCGAAAGCGTCTGTGTTGCGCCAGGCATGTTGAAGAGATTCGCCGCGAAGCAATTGCGCGGGCTATGGCTGTGATTCGCTCCAATTCCAAGACTCCTCCTGAACGGTTGGGGGCGCTTGTAAATACAGCTTGCAATACAGTCCTTCAAAAGTATGGTCCGTCTGCGTGCTGCCAAGCAGGGGGTTCCGTTTTCATCCATCAGGAAAAAGCGATCGAGGACAACGACACAGAGAAGGCTGTAGTTAGAGACCTTGTGAGACTCGTGCTGCACCAGTTGCCTTCGAGAGATCGCCAAACCTTGCGCAGTGCGCTCGTGAAGAATGGCAGCAATGGCAAACATGGAGTCTACGATAATCCAGGTTTGCAGAAAGAGCATTTACGAGTCCTCCTCTTCCAGGCCAGGCAAATATTTAGCAGCAAGCTGCCAAATTCCCAGCGGCGCTAAGACAGCTTGCCGAAAGATGCTCTTTTCGTGAACCCAAGACGACGCCAGCGGCTAAAGCAGCTATGAAGTTTCTCGCCGCGCTTCGTTTGACGGGATGACAGGGAGTGGGTTGTAGAGCGGAATTTCCTTTTCCATTTACAATCTCAAATCACCTATGACCACCAATCAACATCCCCTCTGCCTGGTGACCGGCGCCAACACTGGTATCGGCTTTGAAATCGTGCGCGGGCTTGCCCAAGCTGGCGCGCAAGTCATTCTGGCCTGTCGCAACCAGGGAAAAGGCGAAGCTGCACGGCAGGCCATCGCCAGCGAATTCAAAGATTCAAACCCGGAATTGCTGATCGTCGATATGGCCAGCCAGCGCTCTATTCGCAACGCTGCCGCTGAGTTTACGGCGAAGCACCCCTACCTTGATGTCCTTGTGAACAACGCCGGAACAGTGGTACCCACTCGGCAGGAGAGCCCCGACGGGATCGAACTGACCTTCGCCACCAATGTGCTGGGCTACCACCTGCTTACGAAGCTACTGCTCGATTCTTTGCGAAAGGCAAAGGCGGCACGGATCATCAATGTTGCTTCCGCCATGGCCGTAGGCCTCGATCTAGAGGATGTGGAGTTCAAGCAGCGGCGCTACACCCCAGCGGCAGCCTACGCTCAAAGCAAGCAAGCCAACCGAATGCTCACTTGGGCATTGGCCAAGCGCCTGGAAGGCAGCAATGTGACTGCCAATGCGATGACTCCAGGAGCCGTTGATACGCCTCTGCTTCATGCCGTGGCTCCCAACTATCCAGGCCGCTCAACAGCGAAAGGTGCGGATACCGCCATCTGGCTCGCGACCAGCCCTGAAGTTGCCGGGATCACTGGACGCTACTGGTCCGATCGCACCGAGGAACCCTGCGAATTTGAGGGTGATGAAGACGAGGAACCTCTCTGGGAACTGTGCGAGCAAATGACCTCTGATAAGCAATCGGGTGATCGGGTGATCCGGTGATCGGGTGATCGGAAAAACTCAGGGAGCGGATGCTGCACTCCATAGTTCTTTAGATTGCCAATGCCTCGCTTTTCAGATCACCAGATCACCAGATCACCCGATCACGGCGATCACCCGATTCCTCCACCTCTTAACCCTAAAGTAACTACTTTGAGGTCATTGTCTTAAGCAAATATCTGATGAAATGCGATACTCTAGATAGAGGCTTTCTGCGCTCTGCCATCGCCCTGGCGGCAGACTTTTGAAGAGTATATGTTCGGCCGTAAAGAAAAAGTTTCGTCATCAAAATTAACCGTTGTTCAGTATGCGACATTAGTCGTGTTTCTGGTGCTCGCATATGGACTATGGAGTCTGCAAATCCGCAAGTCGGGCGAGTATGAGAGCCGGGCCGAGCAGAACCGCGTCCGGCGCGTGCCGATTCTCGCGCCCCGAGGCAAGATCCTGGATCGCGAAGGCCGCATCATTGTCGATAATTATCCTTCTTTTTCCGCACTGCTGCTGCGCGATCAGCCCCGCGATTTGATCGCCGATGCCGAGAAAATTTCCGAAGGCCTGCACATACCCGTCGACGAGATTCGGGATAAAGTGCGCCGCTACCAGCTTGCCCATCGGCTGGCTTATGAGCCGATCATCATCAAGAACGACATCACGCCCGATGAGCGGGCCTTCATCGAATCGCACAAGGATGAGTTTCCCGAGCTGGAGACCATCATGGTGCACCGGCGTCTGTATCCGAAGAATGGCTTCATGGCGCACCTGATCGGGTATGTGGGCGAGGTGAGTGAAGACATGCTGAACTCGCCCAAGTTCGACCTGTATGAGCGGGGGGACATCGTCGGGCAGTCGGGCGTGGAGCAGTATTACAACGAAGTCCTGATGGGAAAGAACGGCTCGCGGCGAGTGCTGGTCGATAGCAAGGGACGCGAAAAAGGGAAGCTGAGCGAGGACCCGGCGGTGGTAGGCAAGCCGCTGAAGCTGACGGTGGATTTGGACATCCAGATTGCAGCGGAGCAGGCGCTGGAAGGCAAGAACGGAGCGATCGTGGCCATGGATCCGAGAACGGGAGAGATCCTGGCGATGGTGAGCCGTCCGACGTTTGATCCGAACGATTTTGCGATTCGGATTTCCCGCGACGAATGGAGTCGGCTGGTCACCGATCCAGCCCATCCCCTACTCAACAAGGCGATCCAGGCACAACTCGCGCCTGGCTCGGTCTTCAAGATCATCATGTCGACGGCTGGCCTTCAGGAAGGCATTGCCCAGAACCTTCACGTCAATTGCAATGGCGGAGGTAACTTCTACGGTCGCTATTTCAAATGCTGGGTAGTAGCCGAACATCGCGTACATGGGGCAGTCGATATTTCCAAGGGAATCTATCAGTCATGCGATGTTTTTTTCTACACGCTGGCACAACGTTTAGGTATTGAACGGATTGCCAAATGGGCCAATGCTTTGGGTCTGGGAAAAAAGACCGGCATCGATCTTCCCAATGAGGTCAGCGGCATCATGCCCTCCGAGGAATGGAAGATCAAGAACTACCGGCAAAAATGGATTGTCAGTGAAACTATCTCTGTAGGTATCGGCCAGGGCGCGGTGACGACCACTCCTATCCAGTTGGCGCACGCGATCGGTGGCGTCGCTATGGGGGGAGCACTCTATCGACCCCACGTTGTAGCCCCTGATCAGCTCCCGCAGCAATTTAAGGAGGTAACAAAGGCTGACTATTCCGTCACTCACATACCTCTCGATCCTCAGAACTGGATTACGATTACCGATGCCATGGCGGGCGTGGTCAACCCCGGAGGCACAGCCCCCAGCGCTCATCTGCAAGGCATTGATTTTGCGGGAAAGACGGGCAGTGCCCAAGTCGTCAGCAACGATTTACGCAAGAGCAAGGGTGGCGGCGGTAAGGAATTTAAGGACAATGGCTGGTTTGCCGGCGTCGCCCCCCGGCGCAATCCAGAGATTGTTGTCGCGGTGCTCATCGAGCAGGGTGAACACGGCTATCTTGCCGCGCGCATGGCTTCTCAGGTCATTAAGGCTTATGTGGATAAGCAGCGCCGTCTTCACAACAATCCGACCTTGTTCAGCGACAAAGCCGACCCTGGCTCGGTTCCTGTTGCCGGTGTATGGGGCCTCCCACAAGCGGGTGAAGTCGCGGCGGAGCACGATAATGATGAAGACGACCATCACTCTCTTCTAAGTGGAACGTTGCTGGTCAAGATGGGTACGCAAGATAAATCCATCGGGAGAAAACCCTCAAAAGCTTTAGCCAGTGCCTTGCCGGAGTTGAAGCAGTGAGGCGTTTCCTTTCGTTCCGCGATTTTGACTGGCCGCTGCTGGGTTTTGTCCTGCTGATCTGTGCCCTGGGAGTCGTGGAGATCTTCAGCACAACCTCGGGAACGAAGTTTGCCGGCTACCACATTAAGCAGATTTACTGGATCATCGGTGGCTTGATTCTTATGTTCCTGGTCAGCGCCATCAACTATCAGGTGCTGCTGGAAAATTCCAAATGGTTTTACCTGGCATCGGTCGTGTCGCTGGTGGCTGTAATGGTTTTCGGGAAAAAATACCTGGGAGCACGGCGCTGGATTCAGTTACCGGGAGGACAACATTTTCAACCCTCGGAATGGGTCAAGCTGGTCCTGATCATTGTCCTGGCCAAATATTTCACCGAATCAGACGACCGTCAGGCGTCCCTTTCCGATGTAGTTAAAGCCGGACTTATTGCCGGAATCCCTATGGCCCTGGTGCTGAAGCAACCCGATCTGGGTACAGCGCTCACTTATGTTCCGGTGGCCATTATGGCGTTATTTTTGGGCGGAATCCAGTTTCGCCATGCAGCCGCAATCCTGCTGGTTGCGGGGGTGCTCATGCCTGCGATCTGGAAATTCGGCCTGAAGCCCTATCAAAAAGAGCGGCTCACGAGCTTCCTCCATCCCGAAGCCGATTCCCGCAGCTCCGGTTATCAGTTGGAGCAATCGAAAATCGCGGTGGGTTCGGGCGGGCTGTGGGGCAAGGGAATTCGTAAGGGATCACAGACCCAGGGATCGTTCCTGCCGGAGCCCCACACCGACTTTATTTTCGCCGCCTGGTCTGAAGAACACGGCTTTGTGGGCGCAGTTACGTTGCTGCTGTTATACTTCTTGGTGTTGATGCGTTTGATTCACAACGCTCAAACAGCGCCCGATCGCGCTGGGGGATTTGTGATAATGGGTGTGGTGGCAGTGTTACTGTTCCACATCCTGGTGAACGCCGGCATGGTGGTAGGGTTTATGCCTGTCACTGGAATTCCGTTACCGTTGATGAGCTATGGTGGCTCTTCATTATTGTTCATGTTTCTGGCACTGGGAATTGTGATGAATATTCGAATGCGCCGTTTCGTGAACTGATTAAAGGAATTGGCGC
>DASZFK010000289.1:0-14537 GCA_035939855.1 Candidatus Angelobacter sp. | reverse complement strand
CCCACGAACGGCTCGGGGCGTATTTCGCGCGATGCAGGCGGCAGCCAGGCATCGATGGGGAAGCGATGATCTTGCCGGCAAGACTGTTGCTCTTCAAGGTTGCGGTCATGTGGGCTATTTCTTAGCGAGCGAACTACATCGCGCCGGTGCGAAACTGGCGATCACCGATATCGATCCTGAACAGATTCAGCGTGTGCTTGCAGAATTCAATGGTGAAGGTTCAGTTCCGCCACCTGCGGTAATTTCCCCGGAGAAAATCTTCGAAGTCGAAGCCGACATCTTTGCGCCCTGCGCCCTCGGTGGAATCCTCAACGCCAACACCATTCCGCAACTCCGGGCAGAGCTGGTAGTGGGAGCAGCGAACAATCAATTATTGGAACCGCATGACGGAACTTTACTGCACCAACGGGGAATTCTCTATGCCCCCGACTATGCGGCAAATTCCGGGGGGGTGATCAGCGGTTGTTGCATTGAGATGCTTGGTTGGGATCTCGACCGCACATTAAAGAAGATCGATTCCATATACGGTACTCTACTTAGAATATTTGAATTCTCTGAGCAAAAACAGATTCCTACTTGTGAGTCAGCAGATTTATTGGTTAAACGACTCTTAGATAGAGCTGATAATTAGTAAAAACTAATCAAATTTTTTGTCTCCCAAAAATTACAAATTTCTTTCTTTACTTGTATTTCAGAGCTGTGCCTATAATTGGCGATAATTGCTGTTTTTGAAAAAACGGGAGATTTTCAGTGACTTTTCGCCGACAAACTGCAGTCTTGGTCATGATGGTACTTTGGGGGTACGGGGCTCATGCAGGCGAAGGAAGTTTCAGTGTGGGCATGATTCCCGATGCCGGAGCCACGCAGGTTTCCGTGCAAGAAAAAGCTCCCCTGAAAAACTATTTAACGAAGGCCATGGGGCGCGAGGTCAACCTGATGATTCCCACGAGCTACAACGCCACCATCGAGGCACTGGGAAACGGATCTCTGGACTTCGCTTACCTGGGCGGACTTTCGTACCTGAAGGCGCACAAACAATACGACGTCGTTCCTCTGGTTCAACGCTCCGTTGATCTACAGTTCCACTCCGTTTTTATTACTCCGGCAAACTCTCCGATCCGTTCTCTCAAGGATTTGAAGGGTAAAAAGTTTGCTTATGGAGACATTAATTCCACCTCCGGTCATTTGATTCCTTATCTCGAGATGAAACAAGCGGGGATCGATCCCGATGCCGATATTCAATTCCGGTATTCGGGGAGCCATCCTGCTACTGCCAAAGCGGTTGAGTCGGGGGCGGTGGACGCCGGGGCTCTGGATGAGACGGTCTATAACTCTCTGATTGCCGACGGCAAACTCGATAAGAACAAGGTTCGCGTTTTCTATAACTCAAAACCGTTTGTTGATTACGTCTGGGTAGCCCGCAAAGAAATTTCGCCTGCGGATCGTGAGCGGTTTATCCAGGCATTTACGTCTTTAAAAGAAGGACCAGACAGTCAGGTCCTGCAGATCCTTCGCGGAAAGGATTTTGTCCGGGCGAACAACGAGGAGTACGCAGTCCTTCGTCTGATCGCTCAACAACTTAAGATGTTGTAAATCTGAGCCTGGCCACCACCGGCTTTTTCTGGCCAGTCGGTAGTATAGGGTCCCCCAATGTTAACGGTCGATGATGTAGTAGTAGCTCAATCAAAAAGAGCTGCTGCGGTGCTTGATCGGATTTCCCTCAATGTAAAGCGAGGGGAAAAGGTTGCAATTCTAGGGCCCAGCGGCGCAGGCAAGACTACACTCTTCCGCGCAATCAGCGGATTTCTTCCCATTCGTTCGGGAACCATCACTGTCAATGGAATAACCGTCAATGGGCTGCGAGGCAAACAGCTTCGGGCCTTGCGCCAGAAGATCGGGATGATTTCCCAGCGCCACGATCTGGTAGACCGTCTCAAGGTTTACGAGAATGTGATGGCTGGTGCTCTGGGACGATGGTCAACGTTGCATGCCCTGCGTTTTCTTGCGCGTCCGCTGAAGTCGGAGCTGGCGGAAGCCGAGCATGCGCTGGACCAGGTTGGCCTGGTTCGTAAATTGCGCGCCCGCACATCGGAACTTTCCGGTGGAGAGCATCAGCGGGTCGCCATAGCCCGTGCCCTGGTGCAGCAGCCCCTGGTATTACTGGCCGACGAACCGGTGGCCTCGCTTGATCCGGTCCTGGCCGGACAAATTCTCGAGTTGCTCTGCGGCCTGGCCCACGAAAACGGCTTCACACTGATCTGCTCGTTGCATCAGCCGGATTTAGCCTACGAATACTTTGACCGCGTCATCAAGATTACCGGGGGCGCGATTGAGTCCGATGTGATCTCGGTGTCACGGGCTTCTTTGCGGCACATCGGAGTTGGAGCCTGATGCATCCCTGGGAGAGCTTCATTTCGGGCCTGCGGCAGTGGTCCCCTCCGGACCATACTTTGTCGTATCTGTGGTCCGTGCGCACTCCGCTGTTTGAAACCCTGGAGATCGCTGCGGCTGCCATGCTGATCGCCATCTCGCTAGGGTTGTTATTAGGCCTGTATATTGGCGCGCGCCTGCCTGGGGCGCGCGCGCTCTACGTGTTGCTTACTTCCTTTCGCGCAATCCCGGATTTAACCCTGGCGCTGCTTTGCGTGATTGCGATTGGCCTGGGACCCGCAGCGGGCGTAGTGGCCCTGGCAATGTTCTACTCGGCAGCGATTGGCAAGATCTTTGCCGATCTGTTTGCCTCGGCTGAACGGGCGCCGGTGGAAGCGCTGGAGAGCACAGGCGCAAACCGAATCATGGTGGCGCTGTATGGACTCCTGCCGTTGCGCCGTCAGGACCTGCTTACATCGGGCGCCTATGAGTTCGAAAGCGCTATTCGTGCCTCTGTGGTCGTCGGCTTCGTTGGCGCTGGCGGAATAGGGACAGAACTCGTAGGGTATCTCAATCAAACCGATTATCACCACGCTACACCGCTGATTCTGCTCCTAGTGCTGCTGATTGCCCTCGTGGATGGTTTGTGCTGGCTGGTGCGCCGGCATCCCCGGTTGGTCCTGCCATTGATTGTGCTGGGCGCTGCTGCGGCCTTCGCAAATCGTCCACAAACTCTTTATTTTCGCCATGCAATCAAGACGTTTGCTGCCATGTGGCCTCCCAGGTTAGCGCCAAACGAATTAGCAAGCCTGCCTAAGCTCCTCGGCGAAACTTTGGAAATGGCTTTTGGGGGGACCTTATTGGCGATCGTTTGCGCGCTTCCTCTTGGCGTCGCAGCCGCACGAAATATATCGCCGGCGTTTGTCAGCTTTCCTGTGCGCCGGCTTTTGGAAGGATTGCGGGCCATTCCCGAAATGGTTTGGGGGCTGATCTTGCTCGGGTTTGCCGTATGGGGACCGTCGATGGGCATCCTGGCTTTGGGGCTTCACAGCGCCGGGGCCCTCGGAAAGCTCTACGCAGAGTCTCTTGAAAACGTAAACCCGGAGCCAATCCTGGCTTTGGCTGCCACGGGCGCTTCCCGGATTGCGATTACCAGCTTTGGCCTGTTGCCTCTTGCATTTGGACCTGTGGCTGTCCAAAGCCTGTTTCGACTGGAGTGGAACATGCGCGCCGCAACGATCGTTGGAATGATCGGCGCGGGTGGCATCGGAGGCGCTCTTTTCTATGCCCAGCAACAGAGTTTTTACCATCCGATGATCGCCTACATCATCATTACCTGGGCACTGATTATGATCGTCGACCGTATCAGTGGACGCTTGCGCAGCCGCTGGGGAATCGTGGAGATTGACAAGTGAGAAAAGCCAGCACATCGTCGTCTCGTCCTGTCGTGGTGATCACTCACAAGGTACACGAACAGGTAAAGCAACTACTCAGCACCCAGTGTCAGGTGGTGAGCAACGATTCCACAGAAAGCTGGAGTCCCGAGGAACTGCGGCGGCAAGCGGCCCAAGCGGATGCTCTTATGGTATTCATGCCCGATAGCGTGGATGACCAATTCCTTGCACAGTGCCCGCGACTGAAAGTGGTGGCGGCCTCGCTCAAGGGCTATGATAACTTCGATATCGAGGCCTGTACGCGTCGTGGTGTTTGGTTCACCATAGTTCCGGATTTGCTTACCCAGCCCACAGCCGAACTCGCCTTAGGATTGGCGCTGGGCATCACGCGCAACGTGCTTCCAGGAGACCAGTTGGTTCGTTCGGGAAACTATCAAGGGTGGCGCCCGGTACTCTATGGCAGTGGCTTGTGCCGTAAGGCCATTGGAATCATGGGTATGGGGAAAGTTGGTCAAGCTTTGGCTCAGCTTTTGGCCGGCTTCGATACCACTATTTTTTATTTCGACCGGAAGCGGCTGTCATCCCAGGAAGAAAGCCGCCTGCGTGCATCCTATCTGGATCGTGATCGGTTGCTGGCCATCAGCGATGTGGTGGTTCTGCTGCTGCCGCTGCAAAACAATACCGTGCATCTGATCAACCAGGCCTCCCTGCTGCAAATGAAGCGCGGCTCGTATTTGGTGAATGTCGGCCGCGGCTCAGTTGTGGATGAAGAGGCCGTCGCCGATGCCCTGATCGGCGGCCAGCTTGCAGGTTACGCTGCTGATGTTTTCGAGATGGAAGACTGGGCGCGTTTCGATCGCCCCCACACTATTTCATCCCGGCTGCTCTGCAACTCTGTCAACACGCTCTTCACTCCGCATCTCGGATCAGCGGTAGACAGTGTTCGCCTGGAAATCGAATTGACGGCTGCTAGAAATATTCTGGAAGCGCTCAACGGCCAGGAACCCGCAGACGCCATCAATCAACCCGTGCCGGCAGAGACCACTGTCGCTGCTGATGAATACAGATCAACGCTGAAGCCTCAAAGTTACCAGTGACTACACTGGGATCGGGGGAGGCGTCCGCGGCATCTTGTCGATGATCTGTTGCAGATCTCTATAGTTGCGGCCTTCCCATTTACCGCATAAATTAGTCACCGGAGAAAAACAACATGAAGAGAATTTCGTTGGTTCTGAGCCTGGTTTTGTTGCTAACGCTGGTTGCGGTATCGGTCGACTCCGACCGCAAATACATTGTCTTGCGGCGCGACGCTGCCAAGAATGCGCCTTTCAGCGAGGCGGTATTGGCTGGAAACACTCTCTATATTGCCGGGCATTTGGGAATCGATCCCAAGACCGGTAAGCCCGGCGCAACTCCGGAAGAGGAAGCTCGCCTGGTGATGGAATCTTTGAAGCGCACAGTCGAGGCATCTGGCTTCAATATGGATGACATCGTCTCGGTTCAAGTGTTCTGTTCAGACGTGAGCGTCTTCGATGCATTCAACTCCGTCTATCGAACCTATTTCCATGAGAATTACCCTGCCAGGGCTTTCATTGGGGCCGGCAAACTGCTCTTTGGCGCCAGATTTGAAGTGCAGGGCATTGCGGTGAAGAAATAGCTGATAGCTCCTGGCTGCTGGCTTCTAGCCAAAATTTTATGGCCCGATCGTTTTGATCGAAGCTTGGGAAGTTGTTAGTTGCATCGTAGGTAAAGAGCCTTGGCTGCTCCAACTGAATACGATCGGCTGCATGTCGTTATGGTGCGAACGCGCAATCCTCTTAACATAGGGGCGGCGGCACGGGCCATGAACAACTTTGGGTTCAGTCGATTGCGGGTGGTCAAGCCTTATGAGCCATCTTTTCGAGAGGCTCGCTCGGCTGTTGGAGCTTCGTCAGTCTTAGCGGATGCTCAGCAATATCAGAGCGTGGCTGAAGCGGTGGCTGACTGCACCTTGGTGGTAGGAACTACTTCGGTGGACCAGCGCGACCTGCAACATCCCTTGTGGCCGCTGGAACATGGCAGCCAATTGATCAGAAAAGATCTTCGCTCGGGAAGAGTTGCGGTCTTATTTGGCTCCGAGAAGGTCGGCCTTTCCAACGAAGACCTGAGCCACTGCCACTGGCTCATGCGTATTCCAACGCGCGAAGAACATGGCTCGATGAATCTCGGACAGGCGGTTGCAGTCTGTCTTTATGAACTTTCGCGCGGCTTCCAGAATGGCAATGCAGATGCCGTCTACAATTCCGATCAATATCCTCTCGCCAGCGCCGGAGAACTAGAGCGAATCACGGTTCTGTTGTTGGACGCCTTACGCGCGAGCGGTTATCTCAAACCATCCTCTAAGGCGGCCAGCGAAGCCAAGGTTCGACGCCTGGTTCGTCGTCTCAACTTGCCTGCAGAGGATGCTGAGGTATGGTTGGGCATCTTCCGCCAGATCGTCTGGAAAGTCCAATCGAGTTCGGAACCAGCGTAAACTAAGGCGAAAAGAGTAGTGTTTTTATTCCCTTTTTCAAATCACAAAATTTCAAATCCTCTTATACTATCTATCGCGATTTTCAACAGAACGAGGTTATCCCGATATGAGGTTCACAAGAATTGTCATCTTATTTGGAGGAATGAGTTTCTCATTATTCGCTAATGCCCAAACTCCAGCCAAAGGGCCTGAGCCGGGCACTCCAGCTTCCAATGTCGCGGCTGCGCAGCCTGTCATTACGGTTCGCGGATTATGCGCCCATCGAAATAATCAAGGCAAAACAACGGATGCAGCCGATTGCACCAGGACTATGAACCGTGAACGGTTCGATGCCCTTGTCAGTGCGTTGAATCCTGACGGCGTACCTCTTCCGCCGAATGGCCGTCAGAATTTGGCAAAAAGCTATGCCGAGTATCTGGCAATCGAGGCGGCCGCCAAAGACCTGGGCCTGGAAGATACAATTCAATTCCGCGAGTTGATGGAGTGGCAACGCCTGAAGGCCATCACTGATCTCTATAAGCGCAAGATCCAGGAGAAGTACCGCACTCCTTCCCCGGAACAGATCACAGCATACTACAAGGAACATATATCCGATTATGAAAGCTTGAAACTTGTCCGCGTTCTGATTCCCAGAGAAGGCTTGGCGGGACAAGACAAGGATACGTTCGACAAAAAGGCCCATGAGCTTGCCACCGTTGCGAGGCAGCGAATGATGAAAGGCGAAGACCCTACACAGATCCAGAACGATGCGTATTCCGCTCTGGGTGTGACTTCTCTCTCCTCGACTGATTTGGGAAATCGGCGGCGCAATGATTTAGTGAAAGAGGAAGCCAACGAATTGTTCTCTTTGAAGCCGGGCGATGTGAGCCAGGTTGAAACCGAAGCAAAGAGTTATGTCATTTACAAGGTGATCAGTAAAGATGTGAAACCCGAAGACCAGGTCAAGAACGACATTTCGCGCGAAGTTTATCAAAAGAATTTCCGGGAAGCGATGAAGGCGGTCATTGATGCTGCGCCTGGCGAATTCAACGAACAATATTTCGGCCCGTCGACCCCGGCGGCGGCGACTGGTCAGCCGGCGTATCCAGTGCGCGAGAAATAGATCGACGATAAACAACGCGACGGGTCCCATTATGGGAACCCGCTGCGTGAAAGTAGAACCAGTTAGAGTGAACGCAGGAAGTTCAAAACATCCTGCTTCGATGGTGTGGTGGTGCCTGCCGGCGTAACATCGGGCAGCGCGTTGAAGCGATTCACAGTTCCGCAAGCCTCTGACGCTGGTACTGTTGATCCCGTTGGCACGGGCAGGCAATGGTCAAGGATTGTTTGCAGCAGACCGTTCTCATTGACTGATGGATTCGGATGCCGGCCGTCGTGCAGGAAGAACAGCCGTTGCCCAAGTCCCCAGAGGGGCGCGGTCCGGAACTCGTCGGGAGCAGCATCGCCTTGAATGACGCCATCCGCCAGTCCACCCATGTGATGGAGGGCAAAGTCGGAGAACGGATGGAAGGTTTGATGATCCAACCCAGGCGAGTTCTGTGATGGACCGGTTGAGAGTATGTCGGTATGGCAGAGAACGCAACCTAGCCTGGGCGGCGCGGGCGTTGTAGTTGCTTGAAGGCCCACGGTGCCAAACATAGCCTGACCGCGCTGCGCTGATGCATCCAGAGCAAGACAGTTGGCTTTCCCGTTGGTTACGCCGCTGTTGTAATTGCAGACGCTGGGCGCTGAATTCAGCCACATGAAAACCGCAAAGTTTTCGATGCTGGAGGATATGTCCGACATCACGGCTGCGGTGCCCGTTGCTCCGCCACCGAAGGTTGCCAGAAGGTTGGTGATGCCACGCGGATCGGGATCTGGTGGTGGCGCAAAGACCTGGTCTTCCGGTATTCCGTTGGGAGTGCAGCTTCCATTTCCGATGGTCCTCTCGTTTTGGAAGAGTTCATTGGTAACGCCCATCTCAACGTTAGCCGCCTCTCCCGCGAAGATCAGCAACGATTTGTTCTGGGCTTTCCAGCCAAAACGAGTGACTGTCTGATCGTTGCCATTGTGATTGAGGTGACCTTGGATGCCCAGAGGAGGGTTGAACAAGTTCGTGTTATTGGCGACGGAAATTTCGCTGGCCAAGTTTGATGCAAGGTTCTCATCCGGCACGGCCTCGACAAATCCATCTCCGAAGGTTGGGATCGGGATGCGGAAGATCACATTGTGAGCATTCACTTGAGCGGCAAAAGGCTCCTGGTCAATCACGCACCCCTGAGGGTTGTCCGGTCGTCCTTGGATCACGAACAACTCTGCTACAGCCCCAGCGCCTACGGGCGCGGTATTGGTCGTAGCGGCAGGAACAGCGTTGACAAAGCGGGCTTCACGAACTGGACCATTCAGGTGGATGAATGAGCTGACGTTCTGAAGCTGCCCGCTGGTGGGCGCATCGCCGACCTGCGGATTTCCAGGGAAGAAAGTATTGTTGAAATTTGGAGTGAGATTGTTCGGACTGCTACCCCCAACCGCAGGTTGCGAGTGGCACTGGAAGCAACTCGTTCCGTTGAACGAAGGTCCGAGCCCGGGAATCGTAGCGCCACCGGTTTGCGGAACCTTTGGCGAGCCAGGAACAGTCGCTTCGGTTTCGAAAACTGCCAAAGCCCAGAACCAGAATGTTGCGATATTGCCGGCGGCAGAGATGATATTGCCGGCGCCCTGCGGGACGCCTATAGCGTCGCCATTGGGTGGCTGCGATACGTCAACGCATGGTGGAGCCCCAGGAAACTTAGAGCGAAAGTCACCGGCACCGCTAGGCTGGTCGGGACAAAATGGAACGGCGGGCACGGTTCCGACGGGTCGCGGTCCTGGATCATGAAGCTGGGCTTGAGCTGCGGGGACAAAGAACGTTGCTGCGAATAGAAAACACACAGCGATGCTCTTAACGAAGTTCTTCATTGAGATTTTCTCCGTTTCTTAGTTAAGTTGTTGGTAGGTTGGCGGCAGATCGGCTTGCCGGCTTGGATCGTTGATTCAAACCAGAGCATGACGTCATGGACACACCAAAGGCGTGAACGCAAATCTTGGAAGACGCTCAAGATGCGCCAATTGTTCAATGCTTCAAGGGTTTTGAAATGCAGTAACGGCCTTTGAACCAGACTAATTGCACAAAGGACATCTTCTACCAGCAGGAGTCAACGAGGGGGTGTGACTTCGGCAAGCCTTGTGACCAGGAAGCTGGTTACATTGTGGGACTGCTTTACCTTTCTGCCATTTTTGGCACTTGGTTAATTTCTTGTTAGTTGGTCAGGTAATTGAGCAAGCGCCGACATCGTACGCGGGCAGAAACTCTACTCTGGGTTATAACTCAATGTCCAGTATTTTGGGTTTAAAACTTTGTCAATTTTTGTTGACAAATTTTCCGGTTTTGGGAGAGAGGTGTTCACGTAGAGAATTGACCATTGCGTTCTTCGCGGGCTTTGCGGTGAAATGCATTTTGCTTTTCCTGCGGCTTGCCGTGCTGTGCCACCATTTTTTGCAGCGAGGCTCTACTTTCAAACCTCTTTGTCTTTCTGCCAGCGTGTGATATCTTGGGCCTCCTATGAAAAAAGCTGCTGCGATATTAGCCATTGTCATGTTCATGGCGGCGACGCTCTGCGCCGCTAGCAATCTGACCGGAACCTGGAACGCCACAGTCAAGCTTGGGGACCAGGGTGGATCACCCACGTTTGTTCTGAAGCAAGATGGCGACAAACTGACCGGCACTTACTCGGGAGCATTGGGCGAGGCTCCGGTCAAGGGCACAGTCAAGGGAGACGAGGTCACGATCGACTTTGACGCTTCTGGGGCCCCAGTTCACTATGAAGGAAAAGTCGACAAGAGCGGCAACAAAATCGAAGGCACGGTTGACTACGGTGGCCAGGCGAGCGGCACGTTTACAGCAACCCGCAAATAGAGTTCATCACTTCGGCGTGCACCTCAGTGCAGGCTACTTCGGCGAGCCTCAGTGCGGCTACTTCGGCGTGCACCTCAGCAGGCGAAACATCGGGTGATCGGGAACGAAAGAAAGAGAACCTAAGGTTCGCAAACAGCGCGAAGATGGGCATCCAGCAGCCCATCCCTAGCTGCGCTGTCTTCAGCTCTGCAATTCCCGCCAACTCTCTCAACGCATTTCATCATCTGAATAGAAAGAGATAATCCAACTTCGCATTTGTTCTTGGAGGGACCATGAAGCAGAAGTGTCTGCGCACTCTTGTAGCGACTCCATTGCTGGCGGCCATTAGCCTCTCGGCGCAGAGCTTTGGCGGGGCGCGGCTCGTCCAGTCGGCTGAGCCTGCTCAACCCAAGCACCAATATGTTCAGAAAGCGGCATTTCAACCCACGCCCGCTCCCCAGCAGCAAAGGGTCAGGCGGCGGTCGAAGAAAAAATCAGCGGCAATTATCGGGGGATCGGCACTGGGTGGCGCCGTCATCGGCGGCTTGGCCGGCCATAAAAAAGGAGCAGTGATCGGTGGCTTGGCAGGCGCAGGTGGCGGTTACGTCTATGACCGCAAGACACAAAAGAAACCGATTATCCCCAAAGACTAGACTAGATTTGGTAATTGGGTAATTTGGTAATTGGGAAATTTGAGCGGCGGAAACCAATTAGCTCACTTGAGGGTGTCAGAATCTTCGTGGTTAACAGCAAAACGCGAGGTCCCTCCAGTTCACCCGCGCTGCGCGCGAGTAAACTCTCGGGATGACGGTGAGTTTTTTAAAATATTCCTCAAGTGAACAGTATTGCAATTAGCTCCTCATTCGCCTGCTGATTAATGTCCGCTGTTGTTATCTGAACCGCTTGTGGCCAGCGCTGCGGGCGGTTTCACATACTTGGCATACCAAGCGAGGTATCGCTCCACTCTGTCTTTCTGGTAGCTGGGGCGCACGATTCCATGCTTCTCTCCGGGATACACCACCAACTGCGTGGGTACGCCCAGGCTGCTTAAGGCTTGGTACATCTGTTCGCCCCCTACCAGCGGAACATTGAAATCTTTCTCGCCACCCATAAACAGAGTCGGCGTCGAGATTTGGTCGGCGTGGAGAAATGGGTAGGAAATCTTGATCCACGGTTCCAACCCTACCTTCCAAGGCGCGCCGATCTCTTCATCATATTGAATGATGTATTGATCAACTCCATAGAGAGCAATCGGAAAGGCTGTGCCAGCTCCACTGGTAGCTCCCTTGAATCGTTTGTCTTTGGCGATGATGGCGTCAGTCAAAATGCCACCATAGCTCCAGCCCCCAACCCCGAGGTGGTCAGGATCGGCGAGGCCGATGGAGATTACATGATCGATGGCGGCCTGCAGGTCGATGACTTCTTTGTTGCCCCAATCGGAGGCGATGGCTGTCTGGTATTTCTCGCCTCGGCCTGAGCTGCCGCGATAATTCACCGCCACCACCACGTAACCGTTGGCAGCAAAAATCTGGCGCTCGAAGCTGAAAGAATGCTGGTCCTGGCCGTTGGGTCCGCCGTGGATGCGCAGCAGCGTCGGATACTTCTTGCCCGGTTGATAATCGGGCGGCTTCACGATGAGGCCGTGGACTTCATTACCGTCTTTTGCTTTGCAGGAGAATTCTTCCGTGGCGCCCAATTTGAATTCCGCCAGCAGAGCATCGTTGTGGTGGGTCAGCGGACGAAGCACTCCGTTTTCCAGCATGTGAACTTCATTTACCGTGTTGTCCATCGCTACCAGCATCGCCAGCCGCCCATCTTTCCCTTGGGCGATCGCAGAAATCACCTCCGGCGTTTTGATCATCCTCTCAACCGTACCGCCCGCGACGGGAATACGCGCCAGGTATTGGGAGCGATCATCGGCTACCAAAAATAAGACGGAAGAACCATCCGCAGAAAAGTGCGGAGCCGATACGCCTCGGTCAAAACCGGCGGTGATCACCTTGGGTTCACCTCCGCCGGCCACCGCGACGATGGCAAGACGGCTCATGTTGTAAGCGTCATATTTAGCCCCAGTGCTCTGCAGGTAGACCAGGCGGGTTCCATCGGGGCTCCAGTTGGGTTGGGTTCGCGAAGCGGACGCATGTACCCCGTCGTAATGGGTAAGCTGCCTGGCTGTCGCTCCACTGCGGGCATCAATTACATAGAGGTTCCAGGTGTTGTAACGCTCTGCATCTTTGCCCTCTTTTCCCATGAAGGCAATGGACTGTCCATCCGGCGACCAGGTTGGGAAAGATACTTCCAAGGTTTCGGTAGTCACCGGATCGGTCTTTTTTGTGGCGATGTCAAACAGAAAAAGTCGCGAAGGCTTCTGTGTGAGGTAACCAAATTCATCCTGCTTGAAATGATACCGGTCAATCACGATAGGCTTGGGCGCTTTTGCGGGCGATGGACTGGGGCTTGCGCCCGGCGCAGAGGATGGACTGGGAGTTGTAGTGGGAGCCGGCCCCGAATTGTCGTCATCAGGTTCATTAGGATCGCGCTCGGTCATGACCAACGCCAGCCGCTTGGAATCGGGCGACCAACTGTAAGCGGAGATTCTGCCCTTAACGTCGGTAAGCTGTTGAGCTTCTCCTCCCATACGGTCAAGCAGCCAGACTTGTGTCCCCTTGTTCTTGCCTTTGCGGCCGGAGAGAAAGGCAAGATAGTGGCCATCAGGACTCCAGCGGGGGGCGTTTTCATTGTCAGGGCTGGAGGTCAAACGCAATTGCTGCTTTCCATCCCAGCTCACCATCCACACGTCGGTGTCGCTCTTATCGGCGATGGTATCGGTCGAAGTAAGCGTGTAGGCCACCCATTGACCTTCGGGCGAGATTTGCACGTCACGCACATCTTGAAAGCGGTGCATATCATCCACGCGCAGCAGACGCCGCGCAGGCGATTGGCCTGGCGCCAGGGAGGACAACAACACGACAGCGGCAAAATAAAAGGTTTTTGCTCGGAGCATGGCTATAGAGTCTAGTCAAAGGTAAGTGAAATTGGAAGGTATTCAATAAATACACGTACCTATACATCATGCCGTCAAGAGGTGTCTGCGAAGCAGAGAGCTGGAGGGACCTTGAGTTCTTAGAACAAGAGAGCAATAAGAATTTCTTTATCGATTAACAAAACGCAGGGTCTCTCCGATCTGCCCTGCAGTGGCGCGCGAGCAGTCCCTCGATATGACAGGGGTTATTTTTGACCTTGGGAAACTGATGTTATCCCCACGGCAGATAAATATCCTGGAGCGGCGATCCCAAAGGCATCGGCGACACGGTTGAAGAATGCGAACATCGCTGTAATGTAAACAGCCTCTGAAATCTGTTCTTCGTTCCAACCCACAGCACGTAGCTTTTGCACGTCCTCATGAGTGGAGCGATATGCAGCGTGGGTGATCAGCTCTACGTATTCGAGCAGGCTACGTTCTGCTACGGTGAGCCTTGCTTCGCCAAGCCTGCCTTCCACAATCGCTTGTACACATTGATCATTGGCTCCCTGGACACGCAGGAAGTATCCGTGGCTGTCGGTTCAATATGGGCAGCGGTTCAAGAACGAGACGTAGCTGGCGATCATTTCTTTATGCCGCCGCGTGAGGTGTCCTTCGGAGAAATGGACTGCATTGGAGAAATCGACCACCTGGCGCAAGAAGTCAGGCCGGGCGCCGAAGCACTTGATGATGCCGGGAACTTCAGTTCTCCCTGGGGCAGTCGATCGCCAATAGTCATAAGCAATCGCGACGTCCCCGGTGGCATCGGCATCGGCGATAAGCGCAATCTTGGTCGCGGGGGATGTAGATGGACCCTTTACAGTTGCGCCAGTTTGGGATGTTTGTTTTTCTTGCATTCGAATCTCCTTTGCTACCCGCAATTAGAACTTAGCTGTATTTAGCTGTTGGTAGTTAGCAAACTCAAACCAACTGAGGATGACAGGGCTTTGAAATTTCACCGGCATCCGCTATGCTTTCGGTCAACAGACAGGTCTTACCAAAAATGAAGAACAATGACACCATGGCAGGGGATCGCAGGCAAGCGAAATCAAGACGAATCCTGCGCTTCCTGGCAAAACTCTTTATCACTATGGCTGTCGTTTATCTCTCTTTCGGAGGCTTTGTCTTTTGGGCCATGCACCAACCGCCTGAGGTCTTCGGAAGAGTCATGAAGCGAATTCCGGGGCCAGTGGCTTTTCTCCTCTACCCGTTTGAAACTTTGTGGCTCCGCGCCAGGGCGGGAGGCTTGAATGTTGGCGATTCTGCGCCCGATTTCTCGCTCGAAAAGGTGAACAAAACCGGACCGATCCAGCTCTCGGTCTTGAA
>DASZFK010000288.1:0-3088 GCA_035939855.1 Candidatus Angelobacter sp. | reverse complement strand
TGGGCTTCCCAGACCAGGTTCGGCAGGAAAACCAGGATTGCCACCAATCCGCCCAGCCATATCCAGGGTTTCAAGAATTCCCGGCGTAAAGGCGTGACCAAAATCGCGATTACTACAGCCAATCCAAAGAACAGAGTCGAGTGTTTGTTTTCCAGGCCAAGTCCGGCAAACAGGCCAAACCAGAGCCACAGCCGCGAGCTGCCGGTGCGCACAATTCGCAGCAGGACTAGAATGCAGGCCATCCAGGCAAGGGGTTCAAAGGCATTCATGCTGAGGAATCCGTCTTCGATCAGGTATGCAAGTGCGGCCAAAGTGCAAAAGCCCGAAAGGAATTGCGCAAATTTCCCGCCACCGAGTTCGCGCGCCAACAGGACCGCCAGCAGCACAAGCGCAGCTCCTGCCAATGCCACTGAGAATCGAATTTCACGCAGCGATCCACCTAACAGCAATCCGATCTTGGCGAAAAAAGCTGCTCCGGGCGCCATATCGGCATAGCCCCAAGCCAGATGGCGGCCACAGTCGAGAAAATAGAGCTCATCGCGGAAATACCCGTATCGGTGATTGGTAAGCAGATGAATCAGCAACTTCGCGCTGCAGAGCAAAGCGGCCACGCCAAGATAGAATCGAGGCAGAGTGGCTTTGTCACTTTGGGCTAGACTGCTGGACATGGTGATACTTTTTCATGAATCTCATGAATGTCATGTCAAATTTAGAAGTATAACCGGCGCTATTCCGCTGCGACTGAATCACCGATTTCAATCTGCACCAGCTCTTCCGGAGATTCTTGTGGACGGAAGATGGCGTGCGACTGCAAACCCTGGGGGGCACGCCAGAAGTCGACTAAAGAAGTCTGGTGGACACACGAAACCGTGCAGTTGGGAGCGCACGATTTTTCTGTTCGAAATTCGCGCCGGATATCTTCGACGGTGTAGTCAGCCAGGGGAATGCCCGGAAATCCACGCTGCTGGGAGCAGTAATGCACCAAGCCGTCTTCACAGATGTAGAGGTAACGTGAGCCGGCCCGGCATCGCCACTGATTAGGCTTGCCTAAAGCGATGTTGTCTTGAAATGAGTTGAACCGGGCGTAGCTATGCTTGCCCAGCTTTTTCATCTCCTGGAATATCCGCTGTGCCTCCGCGTCCAGTGGTCGAAGCTGGCCGGTCCCATCATGAATGATGCCTACCGTTGAGGTAAATCCCAACTCCACAGCGCGCTTGCCGATGGTAACGGCATCCCACTGGTTCTTTACGCCTGCGCCAATCACGGAGTTGATGTTTACATGGAATTCAGCGTGTTCCCGAAGCAACTGAAGCTTTTTGTCCAACACCTTGAGCGATTTTTTCGAAACATCGTCCGGCATTACGTTGTCGATGGAGATCTGCAGGTGATCCAATCCGGCCCGATTCAGCCTTTGGATGCGATCTGCTGTAAGCAAATACCCATTGGTGATCAGGCCGGCAATCATGCCATGAGACCTGATTCGGGCGATGATGTCATCAAGTTGAGGATGGAGCAGAGTCTCTCCTCCGCTGATGGTCACCAGCGTGGCGCCCAGTTCACCCAGCTTATCTACACGACGATACATCTCTTCGAGGGCCACCGGATCGGAGAAGTCGTCATATTCATTACAGTAAGCGCACGACAGATTGCACCTGCGCATAGGGATGATGTGCGCCTGGACCGGGTGATCGGTAGAGATCAGCCCCTTGGCAATCATGCCCAATTCGCGCAGAGTGCGGTGCGCAGCTCTTACTCTGCGCCGGAATCTGATAGCGGCTAATGACATGGATAGACGTTATTAAAACATAAACGCCTAGAGTAATAGAGTCGCAGAATCATTAAAATGCTGCTTTTAGGGTTTGAATGGCGAAAAATCAAGGGATTCTCCGGCTCAAAGAGCCGCCAGGCTGGAGAACCCTAAAGCCAAAATCGCATACAAAACCGCGATGGTTGTAATACCCGTTGCAGTGCTGATTTTTTTTCTTGATAGCTTGGCGAATCCCATCCCCAACAATATTACCGTCCAGATACTGAACACATCGATAAAAGACCCAAAGCGGAAAAGAAACTTGCCCACTGTATTTGGATCGAGAAGTGCCCCTAGATTGGAGGCAACGGGGTTGCTGAGGTCATACGCTGAAGCATCAACACCGATCAGCAAGACTACAATCCCGAGAACCAAGGAGAGTGACTTAGGCAGGGTTCCGTAGAAAAGAATTGCAAGGGCTTGCCGGAATGGAATGGCTGCTTCCAGGACAAAATTGAATATCGCCATCAGCACGGCGGCAATGACCACGGAAAAAAGAAGTGAGACAAGCCAGGAGAAATAAAGAGTGCCGATGCGTTGGATTTTTGCCTGCCGCTGGAGAGCCTCCTCGCGTTGTTCCGGTGTCAGCCGTTCCATGGCGCGTTGAGCGAAACCGCCGGCATTCTCCATTTGATTCTTGGCGACGGTCTCGAACCCAACTTTCTTGTCCACCGTAAGAAAGAAGGCCACAGCCACAATCGAACCCAGCAACCATGGGACCCACCAACTCGAGTTATGGCGGATGTCCTCAAAGGTCTTGGACGGAGCCAGAAAAGCATTCACAATACGTTGTGGTTCAGAAAGCCCCGCAGGTGCAGCTTCTGTTGACACTGGAGGGACGCTGGTGCTCATTCATTGGCCTTTACTTGAAAATGTGAATTCGGGAGAGGAGGGGATTGTAACTTTTGGAAGGTGGGATGTCAGTTAAATTTTTGAGAAATGCTCCCAACCTGCTGGCCGGAGCAGCCTTAATCTCCCGTCCGCATCGCTGCTCTTGACAGACACACGCTTGTTGCTTCGCCGCCGGATTTCTCCAATTTCCGTAATTGGCACACCGGCAATTCGCTTGGGCAAGCCGGCCGATTTGGGAGCGGTGAAGAGCAGTTCGTAATCTTCGCCGCCGTGTAAAGCCAGACTGAGGTCGGCCCCGTTTGCGATCGGTATGGCATCCAGATTAAGCACACCATCGACTGCGCTCTCCTCGCAGATATGAGCCAGATCCACGGAAAGGCCATCGCTAGTGTCGATCATCGCTGTTGCCAGTTTGTTTTCTTGTAACCA
>DASZFK010000287.1:0-18420 GCA_035939855.1 Candidatus Angelobacter sp. | reverse complement strand
CGGCGGTTCGCCTCGCTTGCGCCGCATCAAACGGTCGAACGCAGCGAAATCTGCGCGCTCTCGCCGTTCGGCGAAGAAGGCGGCCGTATTCATTACGGCCAGCTTTTCCGCAACGGCCGTGGCGACGAATTGATTAATGCTCACACCGTCAGCCTTAGCGCGGCGCTCGACTTCTGTTTTGACCGAGCGCGGCAACCGAAGGAGATAACTGCTCTGCGAGTTCTTGGTCATTTGATCCTCCGTAAAGCGACCGCTGGCGTCAGCACTTCAATGTCTTTTAGCTGATTACGTACTTCCCAGTCTCGAAGACCCGATTGGCGATCTGCTGGTTCAAGGCGATGGTGTTGAACGGTTCGTACTTGAACAACCGGCGCAGAATCACCAGTTGAGTGCGTAACATGTCACCTTCGGCAATGGCCACCACAACTCTGCGGGCCGCAGACTCGATTTTGTCCATGGAGCGCGTAAGAACAACCTGGGTCATCGCAATCGCATGCTCGGCTCTGCGTTCGCCCAAGCGGTCAATGAGTTTCTGCGTCCGCAGCACGGTGGAATCCATCACATAAGCTTCCATCACCATGTCGGCCAGCGCGCCCAGGATTTCCTGCTGGTCCGCCAGGCCCATGGTGTACTTCTGCGTTGCTGCTCCCGCCAGCATCAATCCGGCTTTCTTGGCGTTGGCGACCATGGTGCGCTCGGCAGCCAGCGTCCCTTCGAGAGGATCAGCGCTCGACGGCCCTGACATGATCTCGTCCATGAGCTTCTTGATGACCGACAACAGCGGCAACTGTCCGCTCATGGAGCGCTTCAGCAGCATCTGCATGATAAGCAGCCGGTTGATCTCGTTTGTACCTTCAAAGATGCGATTCACGCGCGCATCGCGGTAGGCCCGCTCAGCCGGGTACTCTTCCACAAACCCGTAGCCGCCAAAAATCTGCACGGTCTCATCGACTACATAGTCGAGCAATTCCGACCCCCAGACCTTCAGTATCGAGCATTCGATGGCATACTCCTCGATCCCCTTTGCCGTCTGCTTGTAGACATCGGGAGAATTCTTGTCGATGTCCGAGAGCGCCACGTCGATCATCCCGATCGTGCGATACGACATGCTTTCCAGGGCGTAAATGCCCGCCGTCATGGTCGCGATCTTTTCTTTGATCAGGCCGAAATCAGAAAGAGTTTTGCCAAAAGCCTTGCGCTGCTTGGCATAAGCAATCGCATGATGCAATGAGTTCCGCGTGCCTCCCACGGCGCCCGCTCCCAGCTTGAACCGCCCAATGTTGAGGATGTTGAACGCGATGACGTGCCCTTTGCCGATCTCGCCCAGCAGGTTCTCTTTAGGCACGCGGCAATCATTCATGATGAGGGAGCATGTGGACGAACCGCGAATGCCCATCTTCTTTTCTTCGGCGCCCACCGTGAAGCCTGGGAAGGAGCGTTCGATGATGAAGGCGCTGAATTTCTCTCCATCGACCTTGGCAAAGACGACGTAAACATCGGCAAACCCGGCGTTGGTGATCCACGTCTTTTCACCATTGAGGATCCACTCTTTGCCGTCCGCCGAGAGCACCGCTTTGGTGCGGGCATTCAGCGAATCGGAGGCCGAGGTTGATTCAGAAAGCGCATAAGCCGCAATCCATTCGCCGGTGGCCAGCTTAGGCAGATACTTGGCCTTCTGTTCCTTGGTGCCGAAGTAGACGATCGGCAAGGTCCCAATGCCGGTGTGCCCGCCAAAGCTCACGCTGAAGCTGCCAGAGACGGAGAGATGCTCGGTAATGATCGACGAAGCAATCTTGTCCATCTCGGAGCCGCCGTATTGCTCAGGGATATCGACATTGGCAATGCCGATTTCGCAAGCCTTGCGAAGCAGTTCGCGCGTGACAGAGAAATCCTTGTGCTCGATCTTTTCCAGATTGGGAACTATCTCATTCTGCGCAAATTCCTGTGTCGTCTGTGCAATCTGCTGGTGCTCTTCGGAAAGGTCCTCAGGGGTAAACAGATCGTCAATATGATGCTCTTGGATCAAAAAACTTCCACCCGCAAGCTTGGTCTTAGGAACAACTGCTGTCGCCATAAATTCTCCTCATCTCCGTCACAGAAAAAGCTCAACCACAGAGGGCACAGAGAAACACGAAGGTTATTTTCTTTGTGCCTTCTTGTTTTTCCCCACGGTTTAGTTCTTGATACCGACTTCCTTCGTGGACCTTCGCGTCCTCTGTGGTAAATTTAGTTTTTGCTTTTCAAATTAGAAATTAGAAATTACAAATTCTCAAATATCCCCGCCGCCCCCATACCGCCACCGATGCACATCGTGACAATCCCGTAGCGTCCGTTGCGGCGCTTTAGTTCTCGAATGATGGTTGCCGTAAGCTTTGCGCCTGTGCAGCCAAGGGGATGTCCCAGGGCTACGGCCCCGCCATTCGGATTTACCTTGGCCGGATCCAAACCAGCTTCTTTGATCACCGCCAACGCCTGCGCGGCAAATGCTTCGTTCAATTCGATTACGTCGATATCTTCAAGCTTCAGTCCTGCAATCTTCAGCGCCTTGGGAATTGCAAACACCGGGCCTAAGCCCATCTCCTCGGGCAGATAACCGGCAGTCGCAAACGAGACAAAGCGCACCAGTGGCTTGACCCCGAGTTGCTTCGCCTTGTCAGCAGACACAAGGACAGCCGCAGCAGCGCCATCCGAAGTTTGCGATGAATTGCCCGCGGTGACCGCTCCTTTGGCATGGAAGGCAGGTTTGAGCGATGCCAGGGCTTCCAAGGACGTATCGGCGCGCGGACCTTCATCAACCTTGAAAATAATCTCAGTGCGCTTAGGCTTGGAGCCGTTAGGAGTCGTGAAGCTCACCGGCACCGGGACAATCTCGTCGTCGAACTTACCGCCCTGGATTGCTGCAATCGCTTTCTTATGACTGTTCAGGGAAAACTCGTCGGCCTGTTCGCGCGAGATTCCGAAACGCTTCGCCAGCCTCTCTGCCGTCAGGCCCATGGAAAGATAAGCATCTGGATAGGTGCCGACCAAACACGGATTGGCTGAAACTTTATGGCCACCCATGGGAATCATGCTCATGGATTCCGTCCCGCCAGCCACAATAACATCGGCTCCGCCGACCATGATGCGCTCCGCTCCCAAGGCGATGGCCTGCAAACCCGACGAGCAAAAGCGATTGATCGTCATGGCCGAACACTCCACCGGCAACCCAGCGCGCAAGGAAGCAATTCGCGCTACATTCATCCCTTGCTCGGCCTCAGGTGTAGCGCAGCCAATGATTACATCGTCGATTTCCCGCGTCTGCACCTGTGGAACACGATCCAACGCGCCTTTGATCGCGATCGCGGCCAGATCATCAGGTCGAGTAGCGCGCAAAGTCCCTTTGCCGGACTTGCCAACGGCGGTACGGACTGAACTTACGATGACTGCATCTTGCATGTTTAGCTCCTGCCTATTGGCTACGCGCTTCTAAGCTGTGTAGCCTACTGAAACATATTCGGTAATAGCACTTGGCTCGGGTATCGGATCGCCATCCGCCTTCATGCCTTCCAAATGGAATTCCATTGCTTCGCGAATAAGCTGTTTCACTTCTTCAAGGGTGGCACCGGCAACTCCCAAACCGGGTAGGTCTGGAGCATAAGCTCCCCAACCAGTTTTCGACTTTTCGTAAATAACTAAATACTTCATTTCATTCCTGCCTGTTTCAAAATACTATTCAAAGTACCCGGAGGTACATCCGCGGATGGATGACCTGCGACAGTCACCTTTCCGGGTTTTAAAGGATGCTTGTATTGGCGATGACTTCCTCGCACACGCACCAATTCCCAACCGTCTTCCTCAACACGTTTGATTATGTCTCGTACTTTCAATTCAACAAAATCTGCGGTTAGCTCTGAAAAATTACCCAATCACCAACTTACCCAATTACCCAATCTCCCTCAGTTCCTCAACGGCTTCCCGGTCTTCAATGTGAACTGAATCCTCTCCTGTGTCTTCTTCTCTCCGCAGAGCGACTTAAACGCCTCCCGCTCCAGATCCAGCAGATATTGCTCGCTGATCGGCATTCCTGGTGTTACGTTGCCGCCGCAGATGACCTCTGCCACCTTGGTTCCCACCTTTACGTCGTGGTCGCTGATATATTCCGCCTGGCGCATCAGGTGAATGCCAAGTCTAAGCGTAGCCAGCACGTTTTCACCCGGCGCGGGGATATCGGTACGCTGAATCGGAGGCTTGTAGCCTGCGCGGGCCAGTTCCATCGCGCGCTCTTTGGCGTCGCTCAAGACGCGCTCCCGGTTCATGCTGATCAGATCGCCATCGGAGAGGAATCCGAAATCACGAGCTTCATACGCCGATGTTGAAACTTTCGCCGTGCCGATCAGCTCGAAAATGCGCTTCATGCCCTCCATCAACTCCACCGATTCGGCTCGTCCGTCAGGACGGATTGCGCGGGCGTTATCCACGGCGCGCAGCAGCAGCTCTTTGCATCCGCCGCCGCCTGGCAGCAGCCCAACCCCGACTTCGACAAGGCCCATGTAAAGTTCTGCGTGAGGCTGGCGAGCGGCTGCATGGAGAGAGATTTCCGCGCCGCCACCCAGGCTCATTCCAAAAGGCGCAACTACAACCGGACGCGTGCAGAACTTGATGGCTTGAGTCATCCCCTGGAACTGCTTGATGGCCAAGTCCACGTCGTCCCATTCTTCTTCCTGCACCGCCAGCATCAGCATCATAAGGTTTGCGCCCACGGAGAAGTTGGCCGAGTCTCCGGTAATCACAAACGATTCAAACGGATCGCCGATACCTCCTGTTTTGAGCGACTGCGTGACCATCTGCACGATGTCACCACCCAGGGCATTCATCTTGGTGTGGAACTCGATGCAACCAACCCCATCGCCCAGGTCAATAAGCGAGGCGCCGGCATTCTTCTTGACCACACCGTGCGATTTTTTGACCGCTTCCACTGACCGGACGCCCTCGGGAACGTTAACCGGCTTATATTGTCCGGCCTTCAAATCAAAACAGGCGCGGCCGGAAGCCGACGAAGGATCATCGATGTACCAGCTCTTCTTGCCTGCAGCCAGGAGCTTTTCGACATTCGCAGAGACCGGCTTGTTCTCTTTCTTCATGCGGGCTACGGTGGCTTCGACTCCGGCCAAGTCCCAGAGTTCGAAGGGGCCAACCTCCCAGTTAAAGCCCATACGCATGGCGCGATCGATCTCAACTGCGTTGTCAGAGATTTCGGGGATGCGGTTAGCCGAATAGGTCCAAAGGTCGGAGAGGCTCGCCCAGGAGAACTGCGCGGCTTTATCGCGAGGATCGGTGTTGCCGACAATCATTCGCAACCGCTCGCCCATATCCTCTACGTTCTTCGACATCTCCAGCGACGGGAACTTGACCTTCTGCGAGGGACGATACTCGAGCGTCTTCCAATCCATCACCAGGCGGTCTTCTTTGCCGTCGGGAGTTTTAGTTTTCTTGTAGAAACCAGACTTGGTCTTGTCGCCCAGCAGCTTGCGCTCGATCATGGTCTTGAAGAACACTGGCAGCTTCAGGTCAGAGCGCTCGTCTTGCACGTTTTTCATGAAATTGCTGACTACGCTTCCGAGCACATCGAGGCCCACAAGGTCGATGGTGCGGAACATGGCTGCCTTGGTCCATCCCCCGGAACTGGTCAACGCATCGATCTCTTCTACGGTCAGATCCATCTCTTGCATCAGGCGAAAAACATTCAAGCTGCTGAAGGTTCCAATGCGGTTGGCGATGAAGTTGGGCGTGTCTTTGGCGTAAACGATTCCTTTGCCCAGCCGCACATCGCAGAGATGCGCAATGCTCGAAATCGCGGCGGGGTCGCTTTCCGGAGTGGGAATGATTTCCAGCAGACGCATGTAACGGGGCGGATTGAAAAAATGCGTCCCAAACCAATGCCTGCGAAAGTCTTCACTGAAGCCTTCGGCGATGCTGCGAACCGGCAGGCCGCTGGTGTTTGTGGTCACGATGCTGCCGGGCTTGCGCACCGCCTCGACTTTCTTCAACAGCGTACGTTTGATTTCCAGGTTCTCGGCGACTGCCTCGATGATCCAATCGGCATCGGCCAGCCGTGTCAGGTCATCGTCAAAGTTGCCGATGGTGACCAGCTTTTCCAAGCCCTTTTGAAAGAAGGCCGCCGGCTTGGATTTGACGGCGCCCTCCAGCCCCGCGACAACGAGCTTGTTTCGGGCCGATTTGTCGGAACCTTGGGCCTGGTCGGGCGGGACAATATCCAGCAAATAGCAGGGAATTCCGGCATTCGCAAGATGAGCGGCGATTCTCGATCCCATGGTGCCCGCACCCAGCACGGCCACTTTATCAATGCGGTGGTGCACAGCTCCTGTGGATTGGTGGGTAGACTGGGCTTCGGACCTCGTTGGACGAACTTGAACCGAATCGGCGACGGCTGCATTACTCATTAGGAATATCTCCAGGAGCGGTAAAAATCAGGCGAGATGCATAGAAACTTGCGCAACGATGATAGTTTCTCGATTCTCGATTGTCGAGCATCACAGCGTCGTTAGACATGATCTTGATCACACTCAAACCCGTCGTGAGGAGTTGGCCAGAAGCGGGGAATTGAACGTTGGAAGCACCAAAACCAACGAGAACATTCTACTGAATGAACATTCATTCAGTCAAGCTATCTCTTTAGTTAACAGAAACTTAGTTGCTTCAACTTCATTGCTTAACCATGGACTTGAAACCCCTCGCTTGCTTGTATCAGGAGTCTCAGTGCAAATCAGCGGTATCGAGCTTTTCAACTGCTCTGGCCAAACCATTCCTGAACCAACTCAGAGCCATTTCCCGACAGATCAACCGACACTCGCTTTTCCTCCTTCCCTTTGTGAAGAAAAACTGCGACCACGCCCTCAGCGGTTGGCCGAAACTCCAGCCGCCGCTCTTTGGCTTCCAATTTCAAGGTGGTATCCAGCCAGGTCACGTGAATCTTGCTGCGAGTCTGAAAGCCGATCAGAGCTGCTGCTTTGAGCACATTTTGCGCATAAGGTCCGTTTTTGAGTTTTTCTGCCCACGGCGCAGCCGCAGCGGCCGAGGCGCGCTCGGATTCGCGCCGCTTTTTCGCGCCCGGATCGCGCTCTTCCCGCGACTCTAGATTCTTCAAGTTGCTTTCAAGATTGTCGAGGAAACTCATTGAAAGATTCTAAAGTATATGGGGCTGAGAAGCAGGGGCTAACCGCTACCAATTCGCGGAGGACACGGTCTAATCACATCATGTGTCGGGAAACAGCGCGGCTTTACCAACTGTGCTTGGTTGTCTTGCTCATCTCTTTAATCGGCTTTTCCTGTCTCGCGCAAACCAGCAACCCACAGAATGCACAGGCGCAGATCGTGGGCATCTGGCGCGGCAACTCGGTTTGCCTGGTGCCAAACAGCCCGTGCCACGATGAAGAGAATATCTATCGCATTTCCGAGATTGCCGGGAAGCCCGGATTCTTCTCCATTACCGGCAGCAAAATCGTGGACGGCAATGAGATCGTGATGGGCACGAGCGAATGGAAATATGATACGAAAAAGCACACCCTGCAGAGCGAAAGCCCTTTTGGAACATTCCTTCTCACTATTGACGGCAACAAGATGGAAGGCAGCCTGACCAAGCACGATAAGACTGTGTATCGCAGGATTCATCTCACTAAACAAACATGATACTGCTCGCAGCCTCCTTGCTTGCCGTCCCATCCGAAGTCCACCGACGCTTTCTTGCAAACCCTTCTCAACTCTTAGATCATAAGCAAGAAGAACAACATACTCCTGAAGGACGAATATCGATGAAAACCGGTAGAGGGGCTTTAGTCCCAATCGTCTTGATCTTTTTGCTGAGCACTGGCTGCCAGCACTACCATCCTGCTCGTTCCGTAGTGCCTCCCCCTGAATCGATTATTGGCGATTCAGGGAGTGACAACCTGAAAGAGTCCCTCTTCAAGGGAGACCAGGCAGTACTCTCTGATCAGGATATCGCCAGGATTCTGGCGACCCAGGTAAAACTTGCAGATCGCCACCGGTTAGCAGTGTTGAACCTGACTCGTGCAAGCTTTTGGTCTGAAGACCTCGCCGAGATTGAATCCAGGAATTTCGACAATTTTCTGGGCGTTCTCAAATCTTCTCCACAGCTTACTGAGGTTCGCTTTCTCCCCTCGTTATTAGTACCGGAGAAACGGACCGTACCGTATCTAAGAGAAGCAGCAGCGCGTATTCAGGCCGACCTGCTCCTTGTGTACACATCGCGAATTCAATCTTTTCGCCGGGACCGCTTTTTGAAGCCTGATGAAGTTCACGCCCAGTGCCAGGCCGAATCGGTTCTCCTGGATGTCCGCACGGGAATCGTGCTCGATACGGCGCGTGCTACAGAGAATATATCGCTCAAGAAGGCGACAGCGGACGCCAATTTCACCGAGACAGTCGCACGGGCCGAATCAGAAGCGCGAGGGAAGGCCCTGGTTTCGCTGGCAAACGCCGCAGTTAAACATTGGGCGACTGAGACCAGGTAAGCAGCGAAGTGAGCCGCAAAAATTAGAACACAACTTCTATTTGGAACAGATTCTATTTGGAATATTTGGGATAGAAAACAATGTCAGCGACGACCTTGGTTCAAACCTTATTCACGTTCTTGATCACAGTGCAGTTTGTGGTAGTGGTGCTGCATGATCTGTTACCTTCGCCCTCGCCTCATTCCTGCGCCTCGGAAAGGCCAAAACCATGTTCCGAACGCGATTCAAAAAAGAAATCGTAGCCGAGTTTTTACCACCGGCGCGCTCGCGCCAGAAGCAGCGAGTTATTTTTCTCTGCGACGGAATGCCCTCAGTTCCTCGAAAACAACCACTTGCACAATTTCTTTCACAGAAGGGATATTGGGTTATTTACCCTCGATGGCGAGGGGCATGGGAAAGCGACGGGCAGTTTTTAAAGCTTCCTCCGCAGCAAGACCTGAGCGACATCATTGACGAACTGCCAAAAGGCCTGCGCGAGAGTGCTTTTGGCCGGAAGTTCAAGCTGGCTCCCGACGAGATTTTCGTCATCGGAGGCAGCTTTGGTGGTGCTGCCGCGATTCTTGCCTCTCTTGATCCGAGGATCAAACGGGTCATTGCTAACTGCCCGGTGGTGGATTGGAGCATCCTGCCGAAAGAGCAAAAGAAAGAAACCTCGAACAAAAGCTACGTGGCCTATATTCGCGAGTCGTTTGGAAATGGCTATCGCCTCTCCGAAAAAAACTGGAACAAGCTGAGCACCGGGACCTTCTACAATCCCATCCATCACATTAAGGAACTTACACCCGAAAAAATCATGATGTTTCACGCCAAAGACGATCCCTACATTCCCTGGAAGTCGGTCATGAATTTCGCGTCTTCTGCGGGGATCAAGCTTCGCCTACTGTCCCGAGGCGGACACGTGAAGACCGAGTACATCGTCCAAAAATACTGGCCTCAAATCAAAAACTTTTTTGAATCGTGATATTTTTTGAAATCAACTATCGAGCGCTCAGGTAATAGCCATCGCGGGCCTGCACGGAAAGGTCTTTTTGCCTGGTCGCCAGGTGAATCTTGTGATATCCGGGCCGGGATGTCGCCTTATCCGGTGTGTAGCCCAGATTGTACTGGTTTCGCAATTCCTCTTGTATCTGTCGATAAATCTCTTCAATCGAAAGATTCTTGGAAACTTCGAAAAGGCGGGCGCCGGTTTGCTTGGAAATCTTCTCCAGAGTCTTTTTGCCATCGGGAAGCGATGCTTGCGGGAACCTTTGGCCTCTTCCTCGCCGGCCCCAGCCGCCCCCACCAGGAAAACCGAATCCTCCGGAATGTCCATAAGCTGCGTCATCTTTAAAGAGAATGGAATAGACGATCGTATCGGCCTTCTGCGCCGACTCGATGGCGGTTTCCAAAGTTAGCTGGCTTCCGGTGTCAACACCGTCGGAAAGAATAATGAGGGCTTTTCTGCCTTGTTGCTTCTTCATCAGTTCATCGGCGGCCAGATAGACTGCATCATAGAGCAGCGTGCCACCACCGCCCCTTCGATGCCCGGTTTGGCCTCCGGAGACGGGTCGCGAAAAGTCCGGCGTCTGCAGCAGCTTCAGAGCGGCTTCCAGTTGTTGCTTTGATGATGTCACGTCCTGAAGCAGTTCCACTTCACGATCAAAATGGATCACGAAGGCAGTATCTTTGGATTCCCGCAGCATGTGATCCAGGAAGCTATAGCTGGCGCTGCGCTCCTCTTCCAGAACGCGTCGCTGGCTCAAGCTGGTATCCACGAGCAGGCCGAGCGTAAGCGGCAGGTCGCTCTCTTTCGTGAAATAGCGGATTTCCTGGGGATGGCCGTCTTCTTCCAACACGAAATCATCTTTGTTCAGGTAGCGGACCACTGCGCCATGCTTATCGCGCACGCTGGCCAGCACGTTGACGACCTTGACATCGACGGAGATGGTTGGCTCCTGCTGGCTGCGCAATGCCGGCCCCGGAAGCAGCAGGAGCACCATCGCGGGCCATAACAGAAGCCAACCTTTGAACTGGGAACGATATTTCAACTTCAGGTACTTCAAATGCACGATCTCATTCTCTTGCTCATTTTATCTTACTCAGATTGCGGCTTGCCTGAGTGAGATCCTGGTGGTCCATGAAATCCATGGCCTTCGGGGCCGCCAAAGCCTCCATGCTCGTTTTGCATCTCCGTGAACTTAGCCTGCTGTTCAGGCGTAAGAATCTGGAAAAACGCCGCCATGGCTTTCGCGTGATTGGAAATCTGCTGGGTGGTCAAGTTCCCGATCGTGGCTGCCGCCTGATCGATAGCTCCCGCATTATTGGCTTTGATCGCGGCGGCCAGGCTTTCATGCGCCGCCTTCATGTTGTTCTGGATGGTGGTCTGGGCCGTGACCATGTTGTTGAAGAGCGTAGTCGCCTGCTGCTGTTGCGCTTCGGTCAGGTCCAGATGTTTCGTCATCATGGCGAAGTGATGCTGCATGTGATCGCCGGGCGGCGGCGCCGTCTGTTGCGCTAATGCCGATGAAACTGCAAGCGCCAGAATGATTGCGATTGCAACTGACTTGAATGTATTTTTCATTTTGATTTTCCAACTCCTTATTGATCGATTGATATTGTGAGAGCAATAACTGCAATGAATACGTGACACCAAATGACTCGCTTACCATACAACTCAATTACCCAATAGACTTGCCTCCCGCGATGACTGCGATCGAAGAAAGCCTTGCACCCTGCAGACTAAGCTCGACGCTCTTGCGATTTGCCTGGACTGCGGCCAACAGTTCCCTGAGAAACCTCGGTTTATAGATAAAGGCAGCCGCTCCTGCCGTAAGACACTCTTCGCGCAGGTAGCGCGAATCTTCGCTCGACATCAACAGCACCTTGGTTTCCGGAAAATGCTGGGAAATCAGGCGAGTGGCCCTCAACCCATTCATGCGCGGCATGGCTACATCCATCAATACAAATTCGGGATGCAGGCTATCGACTGCTTCCAGGGCTTCCTGGCCGTCGAGCGCCCGTCCCACGACCTGCACCGTCTCTTGCGGTTCGAGCAACGCGCAAATTGCATGGAGCAAAGTGGGAGAATCATCCACCACGAGAATCGGAACCGCTTTCGATCTTCGGTATTTCTTGGATTGTTCAATCGAAATGTTCATAAGAAAATTTGGTAATTGGGGAATTTGGTAATTGGGTAATTGAGCGAACCGAAATCAGCTTGGCCCGTTTGCAATCGGAAATCTGGTTTGAGTTTTTTCCAGATTACCCAATTACCAACTTACCCATTTACCCAATCTCAAAAACGAGTCTACCTGCGAAGGCAAGAAGGCTGGGTAAACTCGTGGCAAACAATATGTAAAGTCTTTGTAAAGTCCTTAAACGACGATAATTTTCATGAGGTTTGCAAATTCAGGTGTGGTTATAATTTTCTTGTGAAGTTGCCCTCGCGAGAACGCTTTCTCTCCGCAGCAGTGATCGTGGCGCTCACCGCTGTTCTAGTGGTGTTGGCCGCGCTTCAATATCGCTGGAGCCGCGATGTCAGCGAAGCGGCGGCGAGTCGCATGGAGACGGCATTGCGTTCCTCCATGTCGGGATTTCGACAGGACCTTTATCGCGAGTTGACCAACGTTTGTTTTGCCCTGCAGCCCGATATGGGACTCGCTTTTGATCAGGACCATGAGCGCTACATCCAGCGTTTCCAGGAATGGCAAAAGGCAACTCAACATGCAGGCGTGGTGGAAAATGTTTTTCTCTTTCAAGATGCCGCAGGAGAGCAATCCCGCTTGTTGCGTTTGAACCAGGCTACGAGCCGGTTCGAACCCGAGAGCTGGCCTGCTGACTTTGCATACCTGCGGCCCCACCTGCAGGCGATGGCAGGGATGGTCCAGAATAACTTGAACCATCATGGACCTCCAGAACTGCTTCACGGCCCCGGTTTCAAGGGTGGTCCTGGCGCGCGTCATGACCATGAACATCGGCCGCCAGGTGAGCATCGTTTGCGCACCCATGGCAATCCCCTTTTCTTTTGGCACATCGACGAGAATATTCCTGCCCTGTTGCGGCTCGTCATTCATCGCGGCAGCGAACAGGCCAAACCGGCAGTTGACCTGGTAGCGGTTAAGCTCGATCGCAAGTTCCTGCGCGAGCACATGATCGCGGAGATTGCAAACCAGTATTTTGGCCGGGATGGGCTTCCTTATCAGATCGCTGTGATCGGCGGCAACGAACCAGATCACGTCATTTATTCCTCGGACGCGCAATTCGGCGAAAAAGACGCAGCTACTGCGGACGCTGTGATGTCGCTCTTCGGTCCTCCTGATGAAGTCCGGCGACCGAAGGAGGTGTTAGCGCAGAATAAGAATTCTCATGCGAACGGCGGCCCGCCGGCGCTGGCTCTTCATCCGATTCTCCATCAGGCGCCTCAGGGGCTGACTCCCATGGCGTATCCTGAAACGGGGCCAGGCTGGTTGCTGATTGCGCGCAATCGCAAAGGATCGTTGGACGCAGTGGTTGCCGGAATCCGATCCCGCAACCTGGCGCTGAGTTTTGGAGTGCTTTTGTTGCTGGCAGCCAGCATGGGGCTGATCATTGTGGCCAGCCAGCGGGCGCAGCGGCTGGCCCGCCTGCAAATGGACTTTGTGGCAGCCATTTCCCACGAGCTGCGCACGCCACTGGCCGTGATCTGCTCTGCGGCCGACAATATCTCCGATGGACTGATTGAAGGCCGGGAACAACTGACCAAGTATGGCACGGTGATCAAGAACCAGGGACAGCAGCTCAATCAACTGGTCGAACAGATTCTGTTGTTCGCCACCACGCGTCAGAGCGACAACCTTTACAACTTTCGGACGCTCCAGGTCTCAGAGATCCTGGATGCCGCCCTGCACAACACCACGGGGTTGGTACAGGCAGAGCAAATTGTTGTGGAGCAGCAAATTGAGCCGAATCTCCCGGAAGTCACCGGCGACATCTCGGCCTTTTCACAATGTCTGCAGAACCTGATTACGAACGCCGTGAAATATTGCGGTCCCCACCGCTGGATCGGCATTCGCGCCTGCCTGGGCAAAGGCGATCGCGGCCAGGAGATACAGATCAGCATCGAAGACAAAGGTTTGGGAATCGAAGCTTCCGAGTTGCCACACATTTTCGAGCCGTTTTACCGGAGCCCGGCGGTGACTGCAGCCCAGATCCATGGAACAGGCTTAGGATTAGCGCTGGCCAAGAGCATGGCGCAAGCTATGGGAGCCAGAATTACGGTTACCAGCACGCCGGGGCAAGGCAGCACATTCACGCTTCACGTGCCAGTCGCGCCCGCCACTCCGGTTACAACCGGCTTCACCGTGAAAGCAGCCACTGGTCCCAGGTACTCTCAGCCATAATCATGCACGAAAATATTCTGCTGGTGGAAGATGAAGAAGCGTTGCGCATGACTCTAAGCGACCGCCTCCATAGCGAGGGCTTCGTAGTCGATTATGCCGTTGATGGCGCCGAAGGTTTTCAGAAAGCGACCCAGCTTCCCTTTGACCTGATCATTCTCGACGTGATGTTGCCGCGCAAGAGCGGTCTCGACGTTTGTCGCGACATCCGCCAGGCCGGATTGATCACGCCGATCCTGATGCTGACCGCCCGGGGACAAACCATCGACAAAGTCCTGGGATTGAAGATCGGCGCGGATGACTACGTAACCAAACCTTTCGACATGATGGAACTGATGGCCCGTATTGAGGCTCTATTGAGACGCGCGCCCAGCCGGCCGCCGAGCCCGGAAGATATTCACCAATTCGGCTCCATCCGCGTGGATTTCCGGGGAACGCAGGTTTTTAAGGATGGCAAGATTGTTACCCTCTCGGCCCGCGAGTTCCAACTGCTTCGCTATTTCATCGAACATCGAGGGGCCACGCTGTCGCGCGACGAGATATTAAAAGAAGTCTGGGGATACAGCGCCGAAACCTTCACGCGCACGGTAGATGTCCACGTAGCCAGCCTGCGCCAAAAGCTGGAAGACGATCCCAAGCAACCCGCGATCATACTGACGGTAACGCGCCTGGGATACAAGTTCGCGCTGTGAACCGATTTACTTAGTTGTCTTGGGTTACGTCACGCTTTTGCTGGATCAATCTTCTCTGCATCCACTCCCAGGTCGCGCATGGCTTTGGTGGCTTCGGCGGAATCGAATTTGCCATCGCGGGCGAGACGAGAAAGGGCCGCAGCGACGATCGACTCGGCGTTGATCTCAAAATGCTGCCGCAGGTACTTGCGATTATCGCTGCGTCCGAAGCCATCTGTGCCGAGCGTTGTCAGCCGCGAACCCAGCCAGGGTGATAACTGGTCGGGAACGATCTTCATGTAGTCGGTGGCGGCGACGATCGGTGTGGCTTCCGCGCTTGAAGCCTTGCTCGCTTTGCCGGCTTTTGCCTTTGAAGCTTTGGATTTACCGGCAGCCTCCGCGCTTTCCGTAGTCTTTGCGGTTTCTTCGGAACCTCCGTCCAGTGCTTCCAGAATGTAAGGACGCTTCGGGGTTTCCGTTGGGTGCAAACGATTCCAGCGTTCCGCAACCAGGGCATCGCGGCGCAGTTCGTTATAGCTGGTCACGCTCCAGACATCGGCAGGCAGGTTATATTTCTCAGCCAGAATTTTCTGGGCGCGCAGGGCTTCATTCAGGATAGCTCCGCTGCCGAAGAGTTGTACCACGGCAGAGCCGCTTTCCGCGGCTTTGTACTTGTAGATGCCGCGTACGATCCCCTCATGGCTGTTTTCAGGCATCGCGGGCATTGCATAATCTTCGTTGTAAAGCGTGATGTAATAGAAAAGGTCTTCGCCTTCCTGATACATGCGGCGCAAGCCGTCTTGAACAATGACTGCGACTTCATAGACAAAAGCCGCATCGTAAGTGGCGCACGTGGGCACTACGCTGGAGAGCACGACGCTATGTCCATCCTGGTGCTGGAGCCCTTCGCCCAGCATGGTGGTTCTGCCGGCAGTGCCGCCCATCAGGAATCCCTTGCCGCGTGAATCGGCAAACGCCCAGATCAGGTCGCCAATCCGCTGAAAACCGAACATGGAGTAAAAAGTAAAGAAAGGAACCATGGGCACGTGATAGTTCGAATAAGCCGTGCCTGCGGCGGTAAACGACGCCATGGAACCGGCTTCCGTGATGCCTTCTTCCAGGATCTGACCGTCTTTTTCTTCACGATAGTAGAGGAGGATGTCCGCGTCGTGAGGCTTATAAAGCTGTCCCTGGCTGGCATAGATTCCCACCTGGCGGATGATGGACTCCATGCCAAACGTGCGGCCTTCATCAGGAACGATCGGGACGACCAGCTTGCCAATTTTGGGTTCTTTCATCAGGTTCCGCAAGATGCTTACATAACCCGTTGTGGTCGAGACAGCCCGGCCCTTCGAGCCTTCCAGGAACTCATGAAAGAACTCCAGCGGCGGAGCTTGAAATTCCAATTTGGGCACATCACGAGTGGGCATGTACCCGCCCAGCTTCTGCCGTTTCTCCTTTATATAAACGATCTCAGGGCTGTCTGGCTCCGGACGATAGGGAGAACCATCGTGCGCAGCTTTTTCAGGAATGGGAATGTCGAACCGCATGCGGAAGGCAGCCAGGGCATCGTCCGTCAGCTTCTTTTCCTGGTGGGTAGCGTTGCGAGCCTGTGCTGTACCCAAGCCATAACCTTTGATCGTCTTAGCCAGAATCACGGTGGGCCCACCCCGGTGTTCTACGGCCCGCTTGTATGCGTTAAACACTTTTATCGGATCGTGGCCGCCGCGCTGCAAGCGCCAGATATCGTCATCCGTCATGTTGGCGACCAACGCCAGGGACTCAGGGTACTTCCCAAAAAATTCCTTGCGAATGAAGGCTCCGTCTTTAGCCCGGAAGCTTTGATATTCGCCATCGACGCACTCTTCCATGACGCGAAGCAGGTGGCCAGTAGTATCGCGGGCCAACAACTGGTCCCAGCCTGAGCCCCAGATCACTTTGATCACATTCCAGCCGGCGCCACGAAATGCGGCTTCGAGTTCGTTGATGATCTTTCCATTGCCGCGCACCGGCCCATCAAGGCGCTGAAGATTGCAGTTGACCACAAAGATCAGGTTATCGAGCTTCTCCCGGGTTGCGAGCGTCAATGATCCCATGGCTTCTGGTTCATCGGTTTCTCCGTCTCCGACGAATGCCCAGACCTTGCGTGGCGTCTTGGCAATAAGCTCGCGGTTCTCGAGATATCGCATGAAGCGCGCCTGATAGATCGCATTGATTGGGCCAATCCCCATGGAAACGGTGGGAAAGCGCCAAAATTCCGGCATCAGCCAGGGATGCGGATACGACGAGAGCCCCGGCTCCTCACGCAGTTCATGACGAAAGTTCACAAGATGCTGTTCCGTAAGGCGTCCTTCAAGGAATGCCCGTGCATAAACACCGGGAGACGCGTGGCCCTGGAAGTAAACGAAGTCACCCGGTTGATCACCGTAGCTGGCGTGGAAGAAGTGATTGTAGCCGACCTCAAGCAGCGTGGCTAAGGAAGAATAGGTCGAAATGTGGCCGCCAATGCCCTGATCTCTCTTGTTCTGGTGGTGGACCATGGCCATGGCGTTCCAGCGCATCAGGCTTTCGATCCGGCGCTCCAGCGTGCGATCTCCAGGATAAGGCGCCTCTTCTTCCACCGGGATTGTGTTGACGTAAGGAGTATTAAGCTGCACCGGCACTTCTACACCGGCAGCCCGGGCCCGTTGAGTGAGCGCCTCGATCAGTCGAGTTCCCTGATGTGGTCCTTCCTGGTTTACAACCTGATCGAAGGCTTCGATCCATTCAGCAATTTCGTCGAACTCCGGCTCTAGGGCTAATTGTGGCTTGGCATTCATACTATTAGTATGCCATGAAGAATCGTTTTAATGAGGTTCCTGCACGCACTTAAGTCTTCCGTCTCAAGGCGTGAAATATTGTGATATTCATGGGCTTTTAACAAAAGCGGAAAATGAATGGAAGTTTAGCAATTCTGCTTCGTTGATTTGGGGCTTGATTTCAGTCAGGAAAATGCAATGCACCTGCTGTAGGCAACCGTTCCCCTTGCTGTAATCTGGCAATTTTGGCAATGCCTCAAATCTCACTTAACATTCAAAGTAAGCGTCATACTATGAGTCGCTTGTTCCTGGCGGTGTCGGTGTCATGGGAACGTGCGGCGGCTTAGTTGCACCCCCTCCACAAGCTACGAGGGTACCGGTGATTGCCAGCAAGCCAGCCAGGTGCAGCTCGCCTTGCCAGCAGCCCAGAGGGTTTGGCGCTTCATTTCAGCCGTTTCGTTATGAAGAGCTTCCGGCCCCTTGGTTCTGAACTCCTAATTTGCAGAGGATTTATCAATAACCCTCCTGGATTTCTAAATTTTTCTGCTGGAATTTTGTTAACCTACTGTCGAAATGCACGATAGACCAAGGGTATTTATCTCCTATTGTCGCTCCGATGGGTTGAGATTTGCATGTGACCTGCGAACACGCCTTCAAGAGCAACATCCTGAAATTCCTCTCTGGCAAGATGTCATCTCCGAGCAAGGTGGCCGAAACTGGTGGATACAAGTCACCGAAGCGCTTGACGTCGTCGAATACATGGTATTAGTGATGACGCCAGATGCTTTGAAGTCCGAGACAGTTCGCAAAGAATGGCGTTATGCGCGACAAAGGGGAGTCTGCGTCTATCCTGTAATAGGCTCCCAAGGGCTCGATTTTGCCGGCTTACCAAGTTGGATGAGAGACCAGCACTTCTATGATCTTGATCTGCAATGGGAAAAATTCGTCAATGACCTCAATGTCCGATGCGAGACCCCTCGTGTGCCC
The DNA here is from genome assembly GCA_035939855.1 of Candidatus Angelobacter sp. Taxonomy (GTDB): domain Bacteria; phylum Acidobacteriota; class Terriglobia; order Terriglobales; family Acidobacteriaceae; genus Angelobacter. Next base: position 82 of record DASZFK010000287.1, on the reverse strand, counting down.
TTCATGGTTGCAGATTTGCCAGAACATTTTGTTGATCGTCCCAAAGAATTTAATCAGCTCATCGAATATTTAAGCGATCGGG
>DASZFK010000286.1:0-3090 GCA_035939855.1 Candidatus Angelobacter sp. | reverse complement strand
ACCTTTTGGGGCAAGGTGGCTGCTTCGGCTACGCAAGCTCGCCTCGAGGACAGGCTAACCAACCGGAGCACGGTTCTCAGAGTTCGGGTTCACTTCGGATCTTCGACCACTTCAATTCGTATATGGTCGGGGCCTTCGATGAATGCGTATTTGATCTTGCTGCCCGGGATCGCTCGGGGTTCATCCGTCACTTTGACTCCATCTTTCTTCAGGCGAGCCAGGGCTTGATCGAGGTTATCAACGCTGAAACCGATGTGGTCGGTTACATGACCTTTGCTGGACTCAAAATCATTTCGGTCTTTCCAAAGTTCCGGCCATTGCTTTTTCGCATATTCCAGGGGGAAGATGATGAAATTCACATTGTCCATCATCAGGCTCATGGAGGGCCCGATCTGAAGTCCGCGATACATGCGGGGCTCGCGAGAGATGGGACCGGAGCCGCGCCGGATCATCCCGAACTCCTTCATGTACCATTCGCCAGTCCCCACGGGATCCTTGCTGAGCAGGTGTATGTGCCCGAAATGATGGTGATTAGCGGTATTCAACTCGATCAACTGATGGTCTGGCCCATCCACGTAGGCGAAAAAGAAAACTCCCTGAGCGTTGCCGCCGCCTATGTCGCTGATATCGGTGAGGGGAGTTTCAAACTTTGTGCCGCTATCAAGCTGCTTTTGATAAGTCTCTTTCATGTTCTCAGCCCCCCAGCCGATATGCCAGATGGCCGAGGTGATCTCGGGTTTGGGGGCCTTCTCCACTTTGGTGAACAACAACCATGACTTCTGCGCCAAAACGGCATCCATGCGACCGGCAAACTGGGCTTTTTCGCAGTCGAATTTGGCCGTATAGAAGGCGATGGCTGCGGCCGGGTCCGTGGTGTTCAGATGCACGTGGTGAAAATGCGCGACCGGCGCCGGTGCTTCCTGGGCCGGCGAAATCAGGGCCAGGCCGCCCGCGAAACCAGCAACAAGTATGAAGATTTGTTTGAACATGCGCGCCATTGTACACAACATCCTGCTATCCCATCTGCTGCGCAAATGTTTACCAAAATCCCCTCAGTCTGGTTTGTGTCAGGGCAAACGCGATAAGAAACCTCACAGCTTTATTTAATGTTGCTCACCTGAACCGCATTGTCGGCACTGACAAATTGCGCAAATTCTCATGGACTCTTTGTCTGACTCGATGAGACAGGTCTCTTAAAAGGTCCATCGAGCGAGGCGTCGCTTCCCCTGAGGCAATTGGCTTCAAATTTTATAGCGATGCATTCTTTCTGATTCCTATGTTCAAAAAGATCAAACTGGACTTCCGCAGGTTCGTCATAACTCTGGTTTTATTGTTGTTCTTATCCGCGATCTATCTCTACGCCTTTCCCACGCCAACGTTGTTCTACGCAGCCGTGGTCTTGCTGCACGCGGGTACCGGCTTGGTGGCTACAGTCTGTTTATTACGATTCTGTTTTCGATATCTGAAAGGCGTTGCGCTAAGCCAGAAACTCGGCTGGCTGCTCCTTACGCTGGGAGCCGTGGTTGGTGTGGCCTTGATTTATTTGGGCACCACGCGCCCGGAGATAAAGTGGATGTATCTCCACATTGCCCTCTCGGTCGTTGCACTGATACTCCTGGCCGCCAATGGAGTGGCCAACTATCTCTCGCCTACGATTGCAACTAAGTCTCTGCGTAGAGCGGGAATGGTTGTATTTACCATGTTGGCGGTTGCCATTGGATTTTCCTCATGGTCTTTGCGCGAAGGGCGATGGAAATCGAGCCATGTCATTAGAAATCCTTCGATCGCTCCTCTCAGCATGGATGCCGAGGGCGACGGACCGCAAGGCCCATTTTTTCCCAGCTCTGCCCAGGTAGTAAGCGGCGGCCATATACCCAGCAAGTTCTTCATGGAGTCAGATAGCTGCAAACGCTGCCATGCCGATGTTTACAACCAGTGGTACAGTTCGGTCCATCATTTTTCGTCGTTCAACAACCAGTGGTACCGCAAAAGTATTGAGTATATGCAGGAGGTCGCGGGTACCAAAGCTTCCAAATGGTGTGGCGGCTGCCATGATCCGGCGGTGCTCTACAGTGGCCTGATGGATACGCCCATCAAGCAGATCGTCCACCGGCCCGAAGCACAAGCGGGTCTTGGCTGCATGATGTGCCACTCCATCGTCCAGGTAAAGAGCACGATGGGGCAGGGAGATTTTTATCTTGAATATCCTAAGATGCATGAGTTGGCCGCCAGCAAGAATCCGGTGGTCCGGGCCGTGCATGACTTTCTCACTTATTTGAACCCCGAACCGCATCGCCGAGCCTTCATCAAGCCATTCATGAGAACGCAGACGGCGGAGTTCTGCTCAAGCTGTCATAAGGTGCATCTGGATGTACCCGTGAACAGCTATCGCTGGTTCCGGGGATTTAACGAGTACGACAATTGGCAAGCCAGCGGGGTTTCAGGCTTCGGCGCTCGCTCTTTCTACTATCCTCCCAAGTCGCAGCAATGCGCCGATTGCCACATGCCTTTGCAGCGTTCCCAGGACGCTGGAAATATCGCCGGAATGATCCACTCGCATCGCTTTCCCGCTGCCAACACCGCGTTGCCGATCGCTAACCATGATCCTGAGCAACTGCGAATCACCGAGGACTTTCTCAAGAACAAAGCGATCAGTGTTGATATTTTTGCCATCACTCCGGCGCGGCCGGCGGTCAAGGGGGGAAGCCTGCCGCAGACCGAGTTCGCCACCAGCTTTGGCGTGGGCGAAGAAGCCGAGACCAAAGTCGCAGCCAGCGGTGGTGAGGCGCTGCCCATGACTGCTCCTCTCAACCGTGTGAACCCTGTCGTTCGGCGAGGCGATACGGTTCGCGTTGATGTGGTTGCCCGCACCCGCACCGTAGGACACTTCTTCCCCGGCGGTACCGTGGACGCTTATGACACCTGGCTGGAGTTAAAGGCCACCGACGATCGCGGCCAGACTATTTTCTGGAGTGGCAAGACTGAAGATGACGGCAAGGGGCCAGTGGAAAAAGGCGCGCACTTCTACCGTGCATTGCAAGTGGATGCGCACGGACATCCCATCAACAAACGCAATGCCTGGGCCAATCG
>DASZFK010000285.1:0-3738 GCA_035939855.1 Candidatus Angelobacter sp. | reverse complement strand
CGATCTCAGCTCCGCACGAACAACTCCTGCTCAGCGGTCCGGCCCGGGGCCACAGTCCCATCAAAAGGTCTTTGAAACGGGATCTCCAGCGCGCGCATTCTGTCCAAATAATGATCGCCTACTTTTTGCCGTCTTGGCAGTTGCGCAGGCAATTGGCGCATGTCGTGCAACGTGGCGGGCGGGTGCAACTGATCTTGGGAGCGAAGTCCGATGTGCTGGTTTCGCGCTTGGCTGCTCAGAGCCTGTACCGGCGCCTGCTCCGGGCGGGGATACAAATCTATGAGTACCAACCCCAGGTTCTGCACGCTAAGCTCATTATTATTGATGACGTCGTCTATGTCGGCTCGGCCAACCTTGATCCCCGCAGTCTCAACATCAATTACGAACTGATGGTCCGCTTCGTCAGTGGGCAAGTTGCCGAGCAGGCTCAAGGTGTGTTCAAGCGCTGCATGGACCACTGCCGTGCCGTCAGCGAGGAACAATGGACCAAAGAACACTCGCTGTGGCGTCGGTTCAAGGAGCACTGGGCTTATTTTCTACTGGTCCGCGTAGATCCGTACATCGCGCGACGACAATGGCGATCTATGCCAGATTAACCTCCCGCCCCAGATGTTGGAAATTCATTCCCTCGGTCCCAAGCTACGTCTCCTTCAGATTTCGGCGCCCCGCGTCTGGACTCCACATTCCGCATTCCGAACTCCGCACTTCCCCCTACCTGGCCAGTGCCACCAGGTAGCGCTGCAAGCGGGTGGCCGTTTCGGTTTGTTCAAGCTGCAGGTAAATCTGGTGAAGATTTCCGCAAATCCGCAACAGGATCCGGCGCGGGCTAACCGGTGCCAGGTAACCTTCCCGAATGCTGTAGTTGCCTTGTAGCAAGTATTGAACGCAATCGGCTTTGGTCATGAGTTTTCCCCGATTGAACGCATCAATGTAGATTTCTGCAGAGCTTGATTGGAAGCGGCATACGAAATGGCCTGGCAAGCCGATGCCGGTAATCGGCAGCACCAAGCGCCGCGCTAATATAAGGTAAACCAGACAAAGGTTGATTGGATTTCCGGTGCGCCGATCCAGGACCCGGTTCAGATAGCTGTTATCTGGATCGTGATACTGCTCTTCGTTGCCGGCAAACCCGAGTTCGTCGAACAGGTACCTGTTGAGAACGCCCAGAATGTCTTCGGCTGCAGTTACATCCCGAAGAGATTCGCTGATATCTGAGGCAAAGCTGTCCAGGAGGGCCTGGTAACCCGACACATTAATATCCGGGTATTGCGTCTGCGCCAGTTTCCAGGCGCCTTCTTCCAGGTCAAAGGTTTCACCATGCTTCAGGCAAAAGCCCAGGAAGGCGTCATCGGCGGCCTGCCGGTCAAAGGACAACACGATTTCCTGCGCGCGCCGGCGCAAGGCCGGGTCGCGGCTCAGAGTATGTGGGCGCAGCCAATCGGCCGCAGGAGGACCAAACGAGACAATTCTCTGGCGGATTTTGCGATAAATGGAGGGGTCCTCGTCCGCCAGCAGCGTGAGTAAGGCTGCCTTCTGGCTCTCGGAGAGCTCTTCCGGTGATGTAATGGTGCCAACACGACTCATAGCTTCCGCTCCTCGCCCAATAGAACAGAAACCCTGCCCCTGTTCAATCAAGAACTGCGCGTGCGGGAACTTTTTTGTCGCACCACTGAAACCCGGATATCCCCCGCAGATTCAGGGCGACCGCAGATGAGAAGCAAAGGGTTTGTGAAGGTTTCCTTCCTCTTCAATGTGTTCTTTTCGGTTAAATGGCAGTTCCGTTTCCGCTCTTTCCCGGTTTTCCGCTTTCTCTTACAGCTCTCAGCTTCTCAGCGTTTCAGTTTTTCAGCGTTTTCCTTGCTCGGCAGCCGCCTCGCCCCACCAGACTTGAAGCAGGCGCTGAGCAAAGGCTGATTACCCTTCCTCCTGTTCGGGTCTCTGGGGGCGGGATTTGAGACGGACATCCGCTTCGATTTTGCCCAGCGTATGCTCAACCAATTCCCGGGCGTCGTGGCGGCTCTTGCGTTGGACCGCGCGGGCATCCAGCCATGCCACAACAATTGCCAAGCCGGTGAACACAAAGCAGAGCGACCAGTAGAGAAGGAATCCCCAACCCCGCAGGTTACCTCTGAGGATTGTCTCACCCGCGATCAACAGGACCAGCGCCGTCAGCAACACTAAAACGCCGAACCATCGGCGCCGAGCAGTAACACCCAGACCCATGAGAGACGCTAGCACAAAAACCGCCGTGGCGCCCAGGCGTAAATACATTCGGGTTGGCGTTGAAGATTGAATCGGCTATCATGAAGCGTAGCAGCGTCGGGAACATTCCAACCATGAACTCAACGGAGCAATTGACCTATGCAAATCACAAAACAACTGGCCATTTTTCTCGACAACCGTCCCGGAACCCTGGCGCGCCTGGCCGATGCGCTCGCTGAAGCTAAAATTAATATTTACGCCATCTCGACCAGCGACACGGTCGATCACAGCGTGATTCGGTTGGTCGTGAGTGATTACCGCAAGGCGCTGCACGTCTTTGAAGAGCATGGCACGCTGGTGGTGGAAGATGATGTGCTCATGATCGAAGGAACGAATAAGCCCGGAGAGCTGGCTCGCCTGGCTCATCGGCTCGCCAAGGCGAAGATCAACATTGAATATTGTTACAGCGCGACGCCCGCGTCCGCAAAAAATGGCTTGATGATCATGCGCCTTTCCAACCCGACGAAAGCGCTTAAAGTGCTAAACTCCTGACATTGTCGCACCTGAATATGCCCCACCCACTGCTCTTCGAAATCAACACGCGTTGTTGGTTGCGCAACCTGGCACAGACCTCGGGCCGCTCGGTGACGCTGGCAGACGTTCCGGATTCGGAGTTTCTGTGCTGGCAACGCCTTGGCTTTACGCACGTATGGCTTATGGGCGCATGGACGGGTGGCCCTCGAGCGCGTGCGCAGGCCTTGGCCAACCAGGATTTGCGCCGGGCTTACGCGGAGGCATTACCCGACTGGACCGAGCAAGATGTTGCCGCCTCGCCTTACGCGGTGGCAGCCTACCAGGTGCCTCAGGCGCTCGGCGGCAACGACGGCCTCGTGCGATTCCGCCGGCGACTGCAGTCTTTCGGCCTGAAACTGCTTTTGGATTTCGTGCCAAACCACCTGGGGTTGGATCACCCTTGGGTGAAAGAACGGCCCGAACTTTTCGTTCAATCCCTCAAACCACAGCCGGAGACTTTTGCTGAAGATACTCCTTCCGGCAGGAAACACCTGGCGCACGGCAAAGATCCCAACTGGGCGGCCTGGAGCGACACAGTGCAGCTGGATTATCGAAGCGCGGCAACGCGTCAGGCCATGATCGATTTGCTGCGCGACATTGCAGGCTGGTGCGATGGCGTCCGCTGCGACATGGCGATGCTTCTCCTCAACGAAGTGTTCGAAAGAACATGGAAGGGATTCCCTGTTCAAGGTTCTCCCCCAGCTACTGAATTCTGGACGGAGGCAATTTCCACAATACGTCGGTCTTATCCGGAGTTCTTGTTCCTGGCTGAGGTGTATTGGGGACTCGAGCCGCGTCTGCAGGCTTTGGGATTTAATTATACCTACGATAAAACTCTGTATGATCTGCTGGTGTCCCGGGCGCCGGGCGGGGTGCAACGGCACGTACTCGGGCTTGGACAAGACGCTCTTGAAGCAGGTGCGCATTTCCTCGAAAACCACGATGAGCCGCACATTGCGTCGT
>DASZFK010000284.1:0-11901 GCA_035939855.1 Candidatus Angelobacter sp. | reverse complement strand
TGCCAACGCGCTGCAATTCTTTCCGTTATCACCCTGCCGCCTCGTGGATACTCGAGGACCAATCGGCTCGCTCGGTGGACCTTCCCTGGTTGGCAATATGGCCCGATCCTTCCCTCTTCTTTCGAGCAACTGCAACGTGCCCGGCACGGCGCAAGCTTATTCCCTGAATTACACTTCGGTGCCTAAGGGCAACTTGGGGTTTCTTACCACTTGGCCGACAGGGCAATCACAGCCTCTCGTCTCGACCTTGAATGCCCCAACGGGCGTAGTCACTGCCAACGGCGCCATCGTACCCGCAGGTACCAATGGAAATGTCTCAGTGTTTGTGAGCAACGATTCCGACTTGGTGATCGACATCAACGGGTATTTTGCGCCGCCCGGCCCAGGTGGATTGTCGTTCTACACTCTCTCGCCCTGCCGAGTGGTTGACACGCGTAATCCCCCAGGCTCGCCGCCTTTCAGCGGCCAAGTTGACGTGTTCGTAAGAAACAGCGCCTGTGGAGTACCGACAACTGCTCAATCCTACGTGCTGAACGCAACCGTTGTGCCAACCACTACGCTTGGCTTCCTGACCTTATTCCCGCAAGGCGCCGCTCAACCCTTAGTCTCTTCGCTCAATGCCGTTGACGGTGCAGTAACCTCCAATCAAGCGATTGTCCCGACCACGAACGGTTCGATCAGCGGCTTCGCTTCCAACTCAACGCACTTGGTGTTGGATATCGCAGGATATTTCGCGCCGTAGAATTTGGAATCCCAACCCGTCAAAATATCGAAGAGAACCTATAGGCATGCGAATAAAACGGCAACCTGGATAGCTTTACATCCAATTCTTATGCGGCCGCTAACGTGAACGGTTCGCACGCCGGTGGCTCCACTTATAGTCTGTGGACTTATAGGCATCTAGCGCCATACGATCATTTGCGTGAATCGACGCAGAGAAACTGACCCCCGGGTTGCCTTTGGAAAGGCCGTCAGACAGTTACGTCTGAGCAGGAAGTTCTCTCAGGAGCATCTCGCTGACCTTGCAGAAATTCACAGAACATACATCGGAGATGTCGAACGGGGCACACGTAACATCTCTCTTATCAACATGAGTCGCATTGCTCAAGCCCTGGGAGTACCCCTGAGTCGGGTTATTACCGACATGGAACAGGAGGCTTGATGGCCTCATCACTTGAATCACAGCAGCCAAAAAAACCCAGCAAACAAGCGCCAAAACCAGAGTTCAAGTTTGGAATCGGCGAATGGTATGGGAAATCCTTTGTTGATTTGACGGGTGATCAGCGGCGGCAGTTTGCCGCGATTCAATCTATGCCAAGGGAACTCCGGCCCAAACAATTATGTCCGTTTCTTTCTCAACCTGGAAAACCAGTCAATTGTCATAAAGAGGGTGGAATTTGTTCCCTGCGCTCCTATGAGCGGTCGCGGCTCACTGGCACGGTCACTCTCGACTCTCGAGGCAGCCCATTAGTAACAACCTGTCCCAGTCGTTTTGAACAAGACAGAATCATCTATTCATGGGTAAACGAGATCGTGCTGCCAAACCACACCGCAATACCTATCGGAGAAACACCTTTCCTTCGCCGGGCGCCAAATCTCGATACCAGCAAGAGCGGACGGCGCGAAGTTGGGAGAATGGATAACGTGTTAGTTGTGCCGGGGAGCGATCCCCTTATGTGGTGCACAATCGAGAAACAAGCGGTATATTTCTCCGGCAAGAAGATGGCGTTGGAATTTGAGGCTATATCCAAAACTACCGATAACGCGCTACCATTTCCGCTGGAAAGCCGTCGTCCAGATTTTCGGAGCAGTTCCGCCAAACGACTCCTTCCCCAATTGGAAACCAAAGTACCCTCTCTGAGCAAATGGGCAAAGAAAATGGCCGTAGTTGTGGATGCGGAATTCTTCGCGCAATTCGCTCCCATGAAGGCCGAAGAACACATCTCGTTAGCGGAAATCCTTTGGTTTGTCGTTGAATACGAATTGGTAGAAACCCAATTTGTTCTGCGCCCGCGCTCTGTTAGCATGACAACTCTGGAGAGTTCTATCGCCGGCGTGATTGCGGCTACGCCCATCCCCCTCCCGGAATTTGAACAGGCAATCCGCGCTAGGCTCCAGACAAAATTGGCTGCTCAAGAAAATCAGGCCGCCAAGCGTTAAGCCACGTCAACCTCTTCCCCACCAAAAGCTCATTCATGATCTCGTGATGCGTATTTTTCATTGGCACCAGGGCGGTTTCAAACCCGAACTCTTTTGCTAATTCATGAATTTCTTCAGCATTGTCGTATGTCATCAAGAAATCGCCTCTAATAGTCTTGGCGACGCTGAAAAGCTCCCGATGATCAATTTCAGAGTGAGTATACAGACGGCGCCCTGCCAGGGTATAAGGCGGGTCGATGAAGAATACCGCATCCTGTCGAAAAGCGTTGTAGCGAAGGAATTCGATTCCGTCGCCCTTAACAAATGCCATATTCTGACGTATCTGGAGAATTCCTTCGATGCGCCTTCGAAGGGTATCGGGATACCAGCGCGAGCGAATGCCTTTTCCATTTTCCCCTTTGTTGAGCATGCTTGCGCCAGGAGCCAAAATGCCTCCGCGTTGAACCCGGTTACGAACAATTGTTGTGAAAGCCCTCTCGAATTCATTGGCCGGCTCGCGAGCCAAGAGACTCCTGGCAGAATCGATAGTTAGATCGAATTCCAGGATTTCGCGCGCAAGCCGAACACCGTCACCATAAATAATGACATTCCAGACAGAGGCCACATCGGCGTCCTTTTCCACCAGCACAACCGTCTGAACCAAATTGTCAAAGAGGGCTGAAAGAGAAACGATACCGCCCCCGGCAAACGGTTCCGCCAATTCGCGGGCTTGGGGATTCAAGCTGCGAAGCCATTGCTTAATCCGAGGAACCAACCAAGTCTTTCCGCCAGGATATCTGAAAGGGCTCAGATGTGCTACAGCGGCCACATTCACAACTTGTTGCGGATTTATGCCTGTTCTATGGGTAGCCATTGTGTTCTCTTGTACACCGATATGCAGCTAAGGGCAATAGTTTGTAATGATGACTATAAGTGGACATTGTTCCAGTGTCAAGAGATTGATTGTGAACTTACTTTTCTTTCGGACACAGATTTCAAATCTCCCTGCTGTGTCGCCGCAGACACGCACGTCTAAATCCATACACGCTTCTTTGACACACCCTGTTTCACGCCCCACCAGTTTTCAGCCAAATTCGTAAATCGTCGCTTGGACGACAACGTGCTCTCGCCAGTTCAGCCATCATGCTCGGAAGCAGCGACAACCGGCCCACGACAATCCTTCACCGGATTTCCTCAGAAACATTTTTTCAGCTACGACGGCTCAAGGTGTTTGCTTTGCGCTGGTGGTTCTACATCGGTTTAGCCGTGGTTTTATTGTTGGCTGTAGCTGCTGGGCTGGTCTACCGGAATGCTTCCAAGGCTGTAACTGCGGCCCGTGATAGCGTTCGCTCTGAGCAGGAGTTGCCGGTGATCCAACGCCCGCTCCCTCCTCCTATCGAGACGGGCTTCAAACCGATCAGCGGTCCGGCTGCGTTTTCCAGCGCTGCTGTCTTTCAAGGACACCTCTATGTATGCGGCGCTGCAGGCCTTTTTGAATATGACGACCACGGAAAGCTTCTGAGGCAGTACCGGGTGGGGCAGGAGCTTCCGGCGACTCCAATGCTCCGTATGGTTGCAGGCGTAGCTGCCGATGCCCATCAACCGGAATTGCTCATGATCGCCTCTGGGGAAGGCGTTTTGGCTTTCAACGGAAGGTCTTTCCGCCAGATTCGTCCCGAACAGCCGGAGCTTCGGGACGTCACCGCGATTCTTCCTCTGGGTCCTGGGCACTTGTTGCTTGGGACCAGGAAGCGCGGTGTGCTGGTCTATGACGGTAAGGTTTTACGGGTCTTTCATCCGTCGCTGGCCTCTTTGCACGTGACCGAACTGGCCGGAACTGGCAGCGACCTGTGGGTAGGAACCTTCGACCAGGGCGTCGTCCACTGGAGCGCAGGCCGAGCCGAGAGAGTCTCCGAGCAGCAGGGTTTGCCCGATGATCAGGTCTTCTCTATCGCCTTGAGCGGCGAGCGGGCCTTCGTCGGCACCGCCCTGGGAGTCGCGGAGTTTGAAGCAGGTCGTTTCAAACGAGTGGTTGCCCAAGGTATTTTTGCCCATACCTTATTTGTTAGTGGCAAGAAGCTGCTGGTTGGCGGTCTCGACAATGAACAGGGCCTAGCGGAGATAGCCCTTGATCCTAAACGGATTGGGGCAGCGCCGGGCAGCGCACGCACCGGGATTGTTGACGTCCAGCAGATCTTTTCGGCTGGCGATTCTCTGCTGGCGGTGACCGGAGCCAATGTTTACATCAGGAATCGAGATGACGGATGGCGCGCAATCTTGTCGCCTGAAGCTACGCTGTTGAAGGACCGGAACATCTCGTCCCTTGCTCTCGACGATTCCGGACACATCTGGGTTGGGTACTTCGATCACGGTCTTGATCTACTTGATCCCAATCTTAGAACTGTGCGGCATGTAGAGGATGAGCACGTCTTTTGCATCAACCGCATTCTTACTCATGTCCACATGCCAGATAATGCCGTCGCTGTCGCCACTGCCAACGGCCTGGTGTTGTTTGACGAGCTCGGGAAACCCCGGCAAGTGCTGGGCCGTGCCCAAGGCCTGCTCGCCGACCATGTAACGGACATCGCTCATTACGGCAAAGGCTTGGTCGTGGCGACTCCCGCTGGCCTCACCTTCCTGGATTCATCGGGTCCGCGCAGCCTGTATGCATTCCAAGGACTGGTCAATAATCACGTCTATTCGGTCGCCGCCTCCGGGAAAGAAGTTATCGCCGGAACGCTGGGAGGCATCTCCGTTCTCGAAAACGAAAACGTCGTTGCGAATTTCACCGCGGCGACTCCCGGGTTGAAGCATAACTGGGTTTCAGCCGTTGCCCAAACCGGACCGGACTGGATGATCGGGACCTATGGTGGCGGAATCGTGCGTCTGGCGACCTCCGGCCCGATGTCTGGCCGTTTCGAGAACTTTGAGCTGGCTACCGGCAAATTTGAAATCTATCCCAACGCTATGCTCACCACCGAGCGGCATGTTGTTGCCGGGACCTTGGGCAAAGGATTGTACAGCTATAACCGCAGCAATAATCGTTGGACGGTGATTACCGAGGGGCTGCCATCTTTAACCGTTACCGCGCTGGCCGCAGATAAAAACACGATTTACGTGGGAACCGATAACGGCTTGGTACGCATTTCGGAGCAGGATCTGCCATGAACACCCTGGTGAAACTCGCGCTCGTCGTCTCGCTGCTGGCCTCGCAGTTGCGCGGCGATGCCGGTATTCTTCTTCCCCGCGAAAAGTCGCAACCCGATCCTGCCATTCTCTCTCTGGAAGAGATGGAAATTGACATTCGAATCGACAACAACGACGCCCGGGTATTCGTCCGCCAGATCTTTGCCAATCACACAGCGGTGATCGAGGAAGGCAATTACATCTTTGCCTTGAGCAGCCACGCGGTTGTATCCGATTTTGCCACCTGGGATGGACCGGTGCGCATTCCGGCCGTGATCCTGGAACGCAAACGGGCCAAGGAGATTTACGAGGGCCTCAAACAACAGGCAATCGATCCGGGCCTGCTGCAAATGGGAGAGCGGTCGGCGGAAGAGGCTGGTCGCGCCTCGATCTTCAGCGCCCGGATTACCCCCATCCCTGCCTACGGCACCAAGCGGCTGGAATTTGAATACCACGAAAGCATTCCCGTCGAGAACTTCAAATCGTATTTCGGCATTGCCTTGCATCCCGATGCGTATCACGCGCAAATGGCTGGGCGTCTTTCCATCAAGTTTGAACTTCGTTCGGCCCACGCTCTACGTGACTTCAAAACCATCAGTTCTATTTATCCGCTCAAGATCGAAGAGAGAAACGCCAATACGATCCGGGGCAGCTTTGAAGGACAAAGAGTAACTCTCAACGAAGACTTCAGTGTGCAATACAGCCTGGCAGCGGCCGGCGATGCGATGCGCGTGCTGACCTATCGCAACCCCGAGGCAGGACAACCCAATCCCACGGAATTCTCTCCTGAGTGCCCCATGAACTTGGGGTCCGCTCAAGACGCAAACCAGGGCTGCAATGCCCGAATTGAAGAGGAACCAGCCCCGCGAGGGGCGAAAGAGAGTAGCCCAGTACGTCGAGCGACCGTAGGCGCGGGCTTGCGGCCACGGTCGCTCGTAAGTGCTGGGTATGGAGAGAAAGACCAGCTTCCACACGCCGTAGGCCTGCGCGCAGCGAAGCGGAGCGCAAATGAAAAAGACGAACCGGGGTTTTTTGAAGTACTAACCTTGCTGGGAAACCAGGCAGCCCGGAAACAACTCACCAACGGAGACCAAAGCCCTCTTCCCGCGCACAACGTCGTCATCCTCTTTGATAACTCTCTTTCCATGCAGTGGGAGAAGCTGGAGCGCAGTTATGCGGCCCTGCAGAAAGTTCTGCACTCGCTGACCCCAGCCGACCGGTTCAATGTGCTGCTGTTTAACAGCAAAGTCAGCCTCTTTCAGCCACAGATGAGTGCCGCCAGCCGGCTTGCCATCCAACAGGCCAGCGAGTTTGTGCAGAACAGCAAGCTGCGCGGTGGAACCAATCTCCAGCAGGCCCTGGAGGCTGGTCTTAACCAATGTTCCCAAGGTGCAGCCAATAACTACCTGGTTCTGTTGACTGACGGGGAGGCGACTCGCGGCAGCATTCAAAATGGCAGGCTGGCAGCATGGTACGCGGAGCAATGGAAGGCTCTGCCCGAGACTAAACGTCCCAAGACTTACATCTTCGCCGTGGGCGATGACGCCAACTTGGTTCTGATGAAGATGCTTACCCGCAGTGAAGGTGTCTTGGAGCACGTGCGTTCGACTGAGCCTGTGGATTTCAAGCTCAATGCGTTTGTCGCCAAGCTGGGCATGAATCCCATCCGGCAATTGCAATTGGAAGTAGCTCCGTCATCGACGGTCGGGCTGGTCTATCCACTTCAGGACACCTCTTTTGCCGGCTCCATGGCCACCTGGGTTGGGCAATATCAAACACCGCAGAGCAATGTCGCTTTCCACGCGCGAGGCATACGCGAGGGCCAGCCGTTTGACATTGCCGGGAGCGCCAGTTTGCCGCAGCAGGCGCTCTTGCATCCACAATTGCCCCGGCTCTGGGCCAAAGCCCGCGTAGATGCCTTGCTCGAAAAGATCGAGCGCGAAGGCGAAGACCAGGCCAGCATCGATGAGATCATCCGCCTGGCTCGCAAATACAAGTTCGTTACGCCTTACACATCGTTCCTGGCGGTTCCACGGGCCTTGTTGCGTCCGCGCGTCATCCGGCCCGGTGACCCGATTCTGCGCGTCCATACTGACCCGGAAATTACCTCGGTCGTCGCGTTGTTCCCCTTTGGATTGACCAAACCTCTGCATTTCCTGAGCAAAGAAGATGTATGGCAGACACGCTTTCTCGCCCCGGCAGATATGGCCGACGGGACCTACAACGTGCGCCTGGTGCTGCGCGACCGCAACGGCAACTCCTACCGCGAGTCCAAATCGTTTGTGATTGCCAGCAAGCCCCCCACAGTCAGATTGGTCGTAGAGAAAAAGCAGGTCCGCCGGGGTGATTCGATTCATCTCAAGGTCCACGCCTCGTCGAGCACCCGCACCCTCGTAGCCCATCTCGAAGGAGGGCCGCCCGTCAGTTTGTATTGGAATCCCGATGCCTCCGCCAGCACCGGAGAAGTTGCCGTTCCCAGCGATCTCCCTCCAGGACGCTACCGCCTGACCGTCACAGCCGAAGACCTAGCCCACAACATCGGCAGCCAGGAGGTGCAAGTTGAAATTCTTCCGTAAAACAGATGGTTTTCGCCGGGGCTGGCTGAAATCTCGTTGGCGGCTCGTGCCCATCAAATTGATTGCGCTTTTCCTCGCCCTCACCGCTTCCGCCGCCATCCCCTCCTGGATTCAAAACATTGAGGTGCGCACCCCGGTCGAGAATGCCATCTTCCGAATTGTTCAACTGCCCCGAGGTCTAGTCACCATCCGCAGACCGCCGAAAGAAACTGTTCCGGCGCTCAGCGAATTAATCAATACCTCGCCCCACCCGGAACAGCTCTATACCCTGCGGGCGCTGGAAGAAGAGCAAAAGCTGGACTTTGCCGCAGCCGAGGCAGATTGGAAGACGTATTTGCAACTCTCTCCCGACAAGGCAGCCGCGGAATTGGCGTTGGCCGATTTTTATCATCGCCGTCTTCGTCCCCAGGATGAGGTGAATGCGCTCGCAGCCCTTGCGCGCCTTCCAGACTCTCCTGCAGATCTGCGACTTCCGGCAAACGAAAGGCCGGCATGGCAGGCTTTTGAACGCGCGCTCCAGGTTATCCACGCGCATATTCTGGGTAAGGCTGCCAGGGAGGCAACCGTGCTGCAATACCAGGCTTGGATGGCACGTTATCCCGAAACGCCGGATGTCTATTCACGATATTTTGAGTACCTGATCGGAGTGCGAGATTTCAGAGCGGCAGAATCAGTAGCAGCCCTATATCGCAGTAAATTCCCAACAGATGAAATCTTTCCGGTAAGAGCGGCTGCTTTGCTTGCTTACAAGCAGGGGTCGGCTGAAAAAGCTCTGGCTATCTATGACCAGAATTTCAAGCCTCTCTGGCCCAAAGAGTTGGTCAAAAATTACTTTGATCTCCTGGCCACCACTCATAACACAGGCCAATTCCTGGAGCGCGCCAAGGCTTCGCTTCACAAAAATCCTAGCGACCTCAATGCCATCTGCAAGATTTTCTTCTACTACCAGCAGTCGGGAAACATCGGAGCAGCGCAACAGGCGGTGACGGAATATCGAATCAAGAAGGATTCATTGAAGGCCGCGTGGACATCACAGGAACTCTATGCGCTTGCCACCTTGTTACAGGATGCGACGGCCTATTCTGAGTCTGCTCGCTACTATTTCGCCCTCTACAGCAGCAGCGATATGCCCGATGCCCGGGAAAAAGCTCTGGCCGGGTTGGCGAACATCCTGCTGGATGCTCCTGAGCAGCAACTGAATTTTGGGGCCGGTGATCTTTCCATGTTTCGTGATATCGCCACCATGGATCGTGGTCCTGGCTATCTCAACGGCATCTTGTCGATGATTCTGAATACGACTTCGCCGCAAACGCACTATGCCAAAGAAGAGCAGCGCGCAGTTCCCTATTTTCATCGGGCCCAGGCCGCCCAATTGATCGCACTCATTGACCAAAGATTTCCCAAGTGCGAAGCCCGTCCCTCGCTCCATGACAAATTGATCGATAGTTATTTCGGCTATGGGGAAGACGACGCCGTCATTGTCTTAGGCAAGGAGTTCCTGGGCGCCTTCCCTGACGCCAGCCAGCGTACCCAGGTTGCTCTGCTGATGGCTGATGCGTACCAGATAAAAGAGAACACCGAAGAAGAGTTTGCAATCTATGACTTGCTTTTGAAGGAATTGGCCTCCAAAGCTGGTGGAGTGCCCTTGGGAGACAGAGTTGCAGGCATAGCGGCTGAGCCTCATCTCATGGTCCAACGACTTCCTCGATTGAGACGAGGTGAAGCCGGGGAGGACGACGACAACGATGACACAAGCGATGTTTCGGGCAATTCAAACTCCACTTCGGATGCTCCTTTGCAGGCCGCGGGCGGCGCGTTATCGGTAAATACAGAACAAACAACTCCTGCTTCGAAAGCAAACTCCGAGCAATATGCCCTGGTGCTCAATCGATATCTCTCGCGCCTGGCAGTGAAAAAAGATGTTCCCAAGGCCCTCGCTGTGTTGCGCGAGGAGCTTCATCGCAATCCCAACGATCCGGGGCTATACGAAGATCTGGCTCAATTTCTCGAGCAAAACGAATTAGGGACTGAATTGGAGGCCGTCTACCGTCGCGCCATCCAGCAGTTTTCCGGCAAAGGCTGGTACCACAAACTGGCACGCTGGTATGTGCGCAGCAACCGAGACCGCGAATTGAACTTGCTGCTGGAAGAGGTCAGTAAAAGTTTTTCCGGCACCGAATTGGAAGAATATTTCCGGCAAGTTACCATGCCGTCGGAACTCACCGTAAAACTCGATCTGTATGCTCACGCCAGATTTCCTCACAACCTGACCTTTGTCCATAACCTTCTGAACCATTACTATAGCGATCACAACTATACCGCCTGGCAGGCACTGATTCGCCAGCACTGGTGTGAAGATGCAGCTCTGCGCTCCTGGTTCTTCGAATATCTTTCGAAGACCGGCAAGCTGGAATCAGAGCTTGCCGAGCTGAATCTCAACCAAAACGCCAAGCCTGAAGAGTGGGCGTCGGCAGCGCAAGCCAACCCGGCGGCCGTGCGCTTTGCCGCCGAAGCGGAGGTGTGGCGGTCTCATTTTGAGGAATCGGCAGCGCCTTTGGGGGCAATAGCGGAATTGTATCCAGCCGAGATCTCTTTAGGCCGCGAGGCATCTTCCGTCTATCGGTCGCTCGCCTTCTTCAATCCGAAGAATACCGGCAGGGCCGTGCAGGTCGAACTCAATCTTCTCGCAGCTAACCCGCGCAGCCGCGATACGCTGGCACGCATCGGCGATATTTATGCCGATCGTGGGCAATTCAAATTGGCTGCTCCTTATTGGAACCGAATGCCGGCCACTGAGGCTGGCAGTCCGCGCAGCTATGCAATGGCGGCCACGGTCTTCTGGGACTATTACTACTTTCAAGACGCATTGCGGCTGTTGAACCAAGGGCGTACAAAGCTGGGAGACAACCGCCTTTATAGCTACGAGATTGGCGCGATCTATGAATCCGGCCATGATTATCCAAATGCCGTAGCGGAATACCTAAAAGGAGCGGCGCAAGAGCAAGAAGATTCGCCTTCTCGCAGGCGTCTCCTGCAACTTGCTACCCGTCACTCCACTGCGGAACTGGTAGATGCAGCCACTCTGAAAGCTGCAACCCAGAGCGGATTCGATTTGCAAGCTGTCCGCCTGCGCGCAGAGGTATTGGAAGCACAATTGAAGCCGAAGCAGGAGGAAGCATTTCTCAATTCTGTCCTCAACCAAACGACGAAGGTTGACGTGACAGAGGGCATCGAGCGTCTTGCTGACGAGAAGAATCTGGCTGCGGTGCGCCGCCATGCGCTCGAACGAGAAGTAGCTCTAGCCGTCGATCCCATGAGGCGTTTGCAACTCCGCTATGAGCTTGCCCACTTTTGTGAAGATACCAATGACCTGTCTGCGGCCGAGCGCAACATAGATTCGATCTACCGTGAATACCCCCGCCTCATGGGCGTGGTGCGGGCGACGGTCGATTTCTACTGGCGCAATAAAAAGCAGCAACGGGCCATCGATGTCCTGGTCCAGGCGGCAAATGACGCTCATCACGAGCTTGCGACCCAGTTCACCTACGAAGCTGCCCGCAAGATGACCGATGCGCGGCAGTTTGAACCAGCTCGTAAGCTGCTGGCTGCCCTCGTGCAGGAGTCCCCTTATAACAACGAATATGCGGCAGCCATCGCCGACACCTACTTGCACGGCGGAGATAATGCCGGATTACGCGATTTCTATCTCCAGAGGATCGCATTCTTCCGCACTGCAGATATTCCCAGGGAAAAGCGCCAAAGCGAGATCGCTTCATTTCGGCGAGCCGTGATCCCTCCGCTGACCGCATTGAAAGATTATGCCGGAGGCGTTGACCAATACATCGAGATCATCAACGCCTTTCCCGAAGACGAAGACTTATGCACCGAGGCCGCGCTCTATGCGATCCGCCACGAACGCAAAGAACAGCTCATCAACTTCTACCGTAAAACCGTTGCTGACTCTCCAAAAGATTCCCGATGGATGGTGGTGCTGGCCCGC
>DASZFK010000283.1:0-15729 GCA_035939855.1 Candidatus Angelobacter sp. | reverse complement strand
GTTGAAAATGTGGCCCATCCAAAGGTAGGGGAGCCTAGACCTTTATTTCTGGCAACCTATACAGCGTCTGCTGCAACCGCGGCTTCGGCGTAGTCGAAGCTCTCTTCCGCTTCCTGGAGATAGTCGTCGAACCAGCAGGCTTCTGGATTGCTGTCGAAGATCATGACTCGTCCGCGGTCTTCAGGATTCGGAGCACGGTGATAGCGGAACAGAATCTGGTCGCCGAGTTTGGTTACAACTTCGATTTTGCCAGTCTTGTGAGACATGCAGAGCCGCGCATGTTTAGCCAAGCCCGAGAGAGTGCAGCGCGCCTGCTCGAAGATCTCAAGCGCTTCCTCAATGGGGACCATGAATGGCCTATTGCCCGCAGTTGGGCGGCAGATAAAGATGTAGTAAGGAGGCACTCCATTAAACGACAGGAAGTTAAACAGGGTGCTGATCGTATCGGGATTGTCATTGACTCCGCGAATCATCGGGGACTGGTTCACGACCGTAGCGCCCGCTTTTTGCAGGAGGGCAATTCCCTGCAAAGCAACGTCAGTCAATTCCCGGGGATGATTGAAATGCGCCATAATATAAATTCTTTTGTAGGCGGTGCTGTATTTGTTAATCATCTCGAGCAGCGATGGGTCGTTGATGATGCGATAGGGATTAAAAGCGGGTATTTTGCTGCCGATGCGAATGATTTTCAAATGTTCGATCTGCCGGATCTGCTGAATGATCTTTTCAAGCTTCCCGGTCGACAGGATCAAGGGATCGCCACCCGTCAGCAGGACATTATTGATCTCCTGATGTGCCCGGAGGTAAGGAAGGGCCTGGCTGATGTCGTTGGTAACTTCGTCATTATCGTTAGTAAACAAGCGCTTGCGGAAACAAAACCGGCAATAAGCTCCACAAACGTTATTGACCAACAGTAAGGCGGTGTCGGGATATTTGTGCTCCAAGCCGCGAACCACGGTATATGATGCCTCGTCGGAAGCGTCCCATGCGCCAAATCCTTCCAACTCTGAAACCTCCGGCATCACGATCCGCCGGATAGGATCCCCAGGATCATTCCAATCGATAAGCGACTGATAGTACTCGTTGGTGCGAAAGACAAACTTTTCCGTTACCGGACGCAGTTCTTCTTTCTCGGCCGCGCTGATCGTTGTGATCTGGTCAATTCTGGTAAGGTATTTTGGATTATTGTTGGTCACGCAGGAATCCTCCTTTGCGGTTCGTTGATAGAGCTTGTGCGGTGGTAGATACGGAACGGGCGGCGTTTGCTTGCTTGGTCGCCTGGATAAAGCTGCTAGCTGCTAGCCAGAGACACTCATTGATTTATTGGATTGTGTTGTGCAAGGGCTGAGCTGGGCTACAACCCAATGTCATTTACTTTAGAAAAGGACCGGGCCTTGCAAAATATCTCACCCCATGTCGTCTTGAACGGAGCGCAGCGAAAAACTAAGCCTTGCATGATGGATAGGCGTGTCGCTGATCCGAGATATGCGACCCAAACCACTGAGGCAGAAAGCTAATCGGCTCAGTAACGTGCGACCCTTGAGATTCTGTTGGCGACAAACCGGGGTAGAATACCTCGTATCTGCAATTAAGCTCCTAACGTTATCGGGGTCCCTCACTCCCGCGCCAATCTTATTCGTAGCTTTGAATTTCTTGCCGCGCTTCGTTCGGGATGACAAGGGTTAGAGGAGTCGCAGAACACAAAGGGCATTCCATCACAGGCCTACTGCTGCGGGAACTTCTTGCACTTCAAAGTGCGACGCATCTGACTGTTTGTCATATTCGATTTGGCCGCGCTCCAGTTTGATGATTCGGTCGGCGGCTGAGTAGTAGCGGTCGTCGTGAGAGATCACGATCACGGTCTTGCCCCTGGCTTTCAGGTCGGCCAGTATTTCCCGGTAGAAGACTTGCTTGAATACAGGATCCTGATCTGAGGCCCATTCGTCGAAGACATAGATCGGGCGGTCTTCCAAATAGGCGGTCAGCAGCGCCAGGCGTTTGCGCTGGCCCTGAGACAATTGGATGGTAGAAAGCTTTCCATTCTCGATGCGAAGCTTGTGCGCCAATTGCAACTGCCGGAGGTATTCTTCGCTTCGAGATTGCAACTCGGGATGATCGAGGCCGTAGAGACGATCAAAAAGAAAGAAGTCGTAAAAAACTACAGAGAAGAACTGGCGGTAATCGTCGCGATTGTCAAGCGTGATCGTTTTGCCGTCGAGCAAAATTGCGCCGGAGTCCGGTTCGTATAACCCAATGAGGAGCTTGGCCAATGTGGTCTTTCCGCTTCCATTGCCTCCGATCAGGAAAACGATTTCTCCCGGATGAAAGACCAGGTCAAGTGGGCCTAATTGAAACTCATCCGGCGTCTCCTCCTGACGATAGAGGTGAGTTACACGACTGAGCTTAAGCTCATTCCACGACTGGTTTGGCCGGGCCGTATCGGCGCCTTCAGGAGATTGCGCAGAGAGCGAGAGACCCAGGGCATTTACTTTTTCGGCTGCGACATGGGCACGGCCCAGAATAGGAAAGGTGTTCATGACTGTCGATAGCGGAGAAATCATAAACAAGACCGTCAGCGTATATCCGGTAAGGGCCTGGTGGTCAACGGTAACCAGCCGCGGGGTAAGAAAAAGAATCAACCCGATGAACACGAAGAAGAGAATCTGCCCCCAGTTGGAGGCAGCCGTGCTGATGATGTTCGCCAAAGCCCCGTGTCGATATACTCCATCGATGGCCGGCTCCAATTCCTGCGACATGAAGGCGGCACGGCGATCGCGATTCAGTTTCAGCTCCTTGGTACCTTCCGTCAGAGCGCGAAATCCTTTGAAGGAGGCATCCCAATCTTCGCGCATCAGGCGGAAATGATGCACGGATTTCATGGTTGGCAGTTGGTAGGTAAGTATTCCTAATACCATGTAGCCGAGGACCAGGAGCAACAACGGCCATGAAAGCCATCCAAGATAGACAAGGCAACCTGCGATGACTGCGAACTGCGTCCCCAAGAGAGGCAGACTGGTGATTCCGGTTGTGACTGAGGGGATGTCGTCGGTGATGGTGGCCAGGAGCCGATGTATGCCAATTTCTTCCAGAAGACGATAAGGAGCAGCGAGAATCTGCCGGGACAACCGAATCCGCAGATCACGCGACGCCTGAGCGGTAAGACGCACAAGCAAGGCTTGGGAAACAAACCCGCCGAGCGGAATCAAGACGCATAGGCCGATGAAGGCGGAGACAGTTTTTACCGATGCGCCGTGGGCCAGTACGGAATTGATGACGGCGATCAGCATGGTGCTGCCAAGGCCGGCAACCACACCTGCAAGCGCCGCGAAAATGAAGGTGCTGCGCGAGCGCCCTACATCTCTCGACCATTTGAGCAGTACGGAGAATAGCTGCAATATATTTCTCATGGATTAGAATTCCTTTGCTGCATTGTCAATTGCCACACGCAGCTTTTCGATCAGTGTTTTGACATGAGGTTCCTGCATCATGGTGAAATGCTGGCCAGGCGATGTGAGCGTTTCTACACCTTGGACCGCCAAGCGGTTCCACGCATTCACTTCGTCGGTTGAATAGTAGGTTTCCGGAAGATCCTCAAAGGTTTCCATGGCATTTTCCGGACGGAAAAGAGTAATGCGCCCGTCGAGTGGCCCACCGACATAGCTTCGCATCATCTGAGCATTCATCTTGAAGGCATCGAAGAGGTTTCGGAAGGCCATCAGCGTCATATCTGCCGATACCAGCTTTGACTTTTTTGCCAAAGACCAGATGCGCGTCAATTGCTGCATGGGCGGCAACGAAGCAATTTCGGTCCAAGTAGCCCGAAGAGTTTCCATGGTTAGACCAAGATCGGTGGCAAAGCTACCCAACAACATAGTCCTGTTGTACTCGGCCGGCTTTTCTGCAGGAGCTTCGGGGTCAAACAACGCAAGCAAGGCCACTTTCTGCCCTTGTTGCTGTAGCTGGCGCGCCATTTCGAAAGCTATAACTCCGCCCATGGACCAACCGGCCAGATAATAGGGGCCGGATGGCTGAAAAGACCTGATGGCAGCTACATATTCAGCGGCCATAGGTTCAATTTGGGTATGAGGCAAGAGCTCTTTATTGGTTTCTCGAGACTGCAAACCATAAAGAGGCTGGTCGGGCCACCAGTTTCTCACGACGTCAGAATAGGCAAGCAAGTGCCCACCGGCGGCATGAACTACATAGACAGGCTTTCTGGTTCCCTCAGGGCGCATCGGCACCAGCGGCGACCATGATTGACTTTCAGGCGCCTGTCCCATAGCCTGAGCCAAATGCTCGATGGTGGCGCCCTGAAATAATGATGCCATTGGAATTCGCTTGTTTAACCGCTCTTCGATGCGGGCAATGAGTTGCACTGCCAACAGAGAGTGCCCACCCAACTCAAAGAAGTCGTCGGTAATGCCGATAGGACGCGCCGACAGCAGTTCTCCCCATATCTCGACTAACTGTTGCTGCAGCGGATTCTTAGGTTCAACATAGTTTTTTTCTGAGCGAACGAGCGAGAAATCGGGAGCGGGCAGCGAAGCGAGATTTACCTTGCCGTTGGTGGTCATCGGCAACTCTTTGAGAAAAACATACAGGACGGGGACCATGTATTCCGGCAATTTGTTCTTGAGCGCGGTCCTCAGTTTTTCGCTGGTGACAGAGTCTGACTGAGTTACGACATAAGCAACCAGTTGCCGCTCACCCGGACCATCTTGACGTGCGAGAACCACGGCCTCTCGCACCTCTGGTTCCTGTTTCAAAGCTGACTCGATCTCGCCCAGTTCAATTCTGAAGCCACGAATCTTTACCTGGTGATCCTTTCGTCCCCGGTATTCGATGGTTCCATCGGGCAGATAACGTCCCATGTCTCCAGTGCGATAGATACGGGCACCAAGATTTCCCGAGAACGGATCGGGCAGGAAATATTCAGCCGTCAGGTCTGGACGCAGCCGATACCCGCGACCTACTCCAGAGCCGCCCACATAAATTTCACCAGCACTTCCAACCGGCACCGGCTGCATATTCCTGTCAAGGATGTAAACAGCAGTATTCGCGATTGGCTTACCTATGGGCGGCACCAGTGACTTGAAACCAACAGGAGCACAGGTAGCCAGGACCGTAATTTCGGTAGGTCCGTAGTGGTTCACGAGCTGGAAGCCCAACTCCTTATTCATCTGGTGCAGACGGTCCCCGCCGGTAAGCACGTACTTCAATGGAAGCTCCGAAGGCAAGCCGGGAATGACGGCTTCCGCCAAAGGGGTAGAGAGGAAGCAGATCGAAATCTCCTGCTCTTTGAGCCAATTCTTCAGCTCAATCGCGATTTCATAAGACTTGGCTTTGGGCAGGAACAGGCTTGCCCCGGCAATGAGATAGGGCCAGATTTCCCAGGTGGCTGCATCGAAGGCCAACCCTGCCAGTTGAATTGCACGGTCGGCAGGAGTAATGCCATATTGGCGGTTATGCCAAGTAATCAAGTTGACGAGGCTGGCGTGGTTGATCATGACTCCCTTCGGATGACCTGTGGAGCCTGAGGTATAGATCACATAGGCGAGATTGTCGCTGGCCACGCCTGAAAATACATCCTGATTACTTTCTTGAGAGATGGCGTCCCAATCCTTATCGAGGCATATCGTCTTTGCAGTGAGCGAAGGGAGTTTTTGGAGACAACCCTCCTGGGTGAGAAGCACTGGTACCTGAGCATCAGCCAGGATGTACGCCAGCCGGTCAGCAGGAAATTCCGGGTCGAGCGGAACATAAGCTCCACCAGCCTTTAAGATGGCCAGCAGAGCCACGATCATCTCCGGGCTTCTCTCAATGCAAACTGCCACGAGGACTTCAGGACCTACTCCATGATTTCGCAGGTAATTCGCGAGCAGGTTGGATCGTTCATGCAATTCCTGATATGTCATCTGCTGTTGATCGTGGCGCAATGCGACACCGCCAGGCGTCCGCTCGACTTGCCGCTCAAACAACTCGTGGACGCAGGCCGTAGCCTGGAAGCCGATAACTGTCGCATTCCATTCTTCAACGATCTGGCGGAACTCACCGGATTCCATCACGTTGATGTCGGATAACGGCACAGCCGGCTGAGCGACGGCCTTTTGCAGCAGTATCTGAAAATGGCGGGCGAACCTTTCAATGGTGTCGCTATCGAACAACTCAGGGCTGTAAACCAGAGAACCAGAAAGTCGGCCGTTGTCTTCCCAGAAATACAGCTCCAGATCGAACTTCATTTCGGCGGTTGCAGGGCTTCCTGAAGGCAGTGTTGCGCCACCCATCTGCAACGCCGGCATCGGGGCGTTTTGAAAGGCAAGAATCACCTGGAACAATGGGTTGCGTCCCATGCTTCTCTCAGGTTGCAGCTCTTCGACAAGCTTTTCGAAGGGAAAATCCTGATGCGCATAGGCGCCAAGCGCAGATTCCCTCACCTGTTTCACCAGATTGCGGAACGTGGGTTGGGAACGAAGGCCGCTCCTGAACACAACCATATTGACGAAAAATCCAATCAGGCTTTCCAGTTCGACCTGGCCTCGCCCTGCGACGGGCGAGCCCACCAGCAGATCGTCCTGACCTGTATACCTCGCCAGAAGAGCATGGAACGCAGCCATCAGGGTCATGAAGGTAGTGGAACCTTCGCGTTTGCCGAATTCTTGCAGGTCGCGAGCCAACTCCGGTGAAAGCTCAATGGGAATTTGGACGCCGCCTTGGGTTCGAATCGCTGGACGCGGCCGGTCGGTTTGCAGCTCCAATACGGTGGGCGCTCCCGCAAGCTGCGGTTTCCAATATGACAGCTCCCTTTCCAGATATTCCCCTTGCAGGTATTCACGCTGCCATTGCGAGTAATCAGAGTACTGAATTTCCAAATCATTCAGAGGAGATTCCAGCCCGGCGCAGAATGCATTGTGCAGAGCTTCAACCTCCTTTGTCAGCACGCCCATTGACCAACCATCACTGATGATGTGGTGCATCGTGACCAACAAGGTGTACTGCGTGTTGAGTTGCAAGATATGGGTCCGAAAGAGTGGTCCCTTGGATAGATCAAACGGACGTAGAGATTCCTGCTGTGTAATCCGTTTTACCTCCGCAATTTGTTCTTCTGCCCCCAGGCCGCCCAGGTTGACTAAAGGAAGCTTCAGGGCCTGATGAGGATGGATTTCCTGCAAAGCATGGCCCTTTTCACTGGTAAAAGTCGTGCGCAATGAATCATGACGCCGAACAACTTCACCTAAGGACTGCTCGAGCGCCGCCAGACTGACTTCAGCATCAAGTTGTATGGCAGTAGAGATGTTATAGGCGCTGCTATCGGGATCGAGTTGATGCAGGAACCACAATCGCTCCTGGGCATGGGAAGCAGGCACGGAGGCGCTCTTGGGAAAGGGCCGCAGCCGCGGCAGCGATGATTCAGCCGGGGACCGCATCGCCTCCTCAATGCGTTCTGCCAGATTCATCAATACAGGCGCTTCAAACAAGGCCCGTATTGGAACCTCGACACGAAAGCGTTCTCGAATGCGAGACGTTACCTGTGTGGCCAGCAGGGAATGCCCACCAAGGGAAAAGAAATTGTCAGTTCTGCTGATGCGCCCTACACTGAGAACCTGACTCCAGATTCCTGCCAGTATCTCTTCCACACTATTGCGTGGAGCTGCAAATGCTTCTCGCACAGTATGGGAATCCTGCTCTGGCTCAGGAAGGCGAAGCCGGTCGATCTTGCCATTGGCCGAGAGCGGCAACTCCTGGAGCCGCACAAACACTGCCGGTACCATGTGTTCGGGAAGTTTATCCTGCAAGAACTGACGAAGGTCTGTATCGGTCCGAGTCGATTTCTCATGCATTACGACATAACTCACCAGCCGAGCCGATCCGTTGTGGTCTTTCTTTACAGCGACAACGGTGTCTTTCACATCCTCGCAATGCCGCAGTATTGTCTCTATTTCTCCAAGTTCGATCCGGTATCCACGTAATTTGACTTGGGTATCTCTCCGGCCAAGGAACTCCAGGTTACCGTCAGTCCTCCATTTGACCCAGTCACCCGTCCGGTACAGCCGCGCATCCGCTTCATGGGTGAATGGATCGGGAATGAATTTCTGCAAAGTCAGATCAGCACGGTTCCAGTAGCCACGAGCGACGCCTGCGCCACCGATAAACAACTCCCCAGCAACACCGATAGGAACCGGCTGCATTTCCGCATCCAGAACATAAACTTGGGTATTGGCCAACGGTTTACCAATGGGAACTGTCGTCTCCGCCTCGCGGCACACATAGACAATGGATTGAACCGTCGTTTCGGTGGGACCATAAGTATTCCACAGGGTCGTGCCAGGCAAAGACTGATAGAAGCTAGCGACTAGTTGCGGATTCAATACTTCGCCTCCGCAGCACACAACTCGCAAGGCGGTCCACTGGTTGATCTTGGGATATTCGAGGAGGGCTTCCAACAAGGAAGGAGGCAGGTCAAGATGGGTGATCTCTTTATCGATTCCCAGTTGAACCAAATATTCGATGTCCCGCTCTCCTCTTGGCTTGGCAATAACGAGCTGTGCGCCAGATATCAAAGGAAGGAAGATTTCAATAATCGACGCATCAAAACTATAGGACGCTTTTTGTAACATGCGGTCTTTGGAACTTAAGCCAAGGGCTCTTCCGACCCACATCAACTGGTTGTAGACCTGACGATGTTCGACCATCACGCCTTTGGGCTTTCCAGTTGAGCCTGAGGTGTAGATGATGTAGGCCAGGCTTTCCGGCTTGAGTGGCACTGATGGGCCGGTGGATCCAGTTTCTTGCGCAATCTGCTCCTGCGCTTTGTCAATTTCAACGATGACATCCGCCAAGCCAGCCGCTGCCAGGCTCAACTGGCTGTGGGTCACTAATGCGCTTAGGCTTGCATCTTTTGCCATCATTGCGAGGTGCTCAGCCGGATATTGAGGATCGAGCGGGACATACGACGCTCCGGCCTTCAAAATCCCAAGCAGCGCTGCGACAAGGTCTACTCCCCTCTCCAGACAGACACCGACACGAGTTTCCGCACCAGCACCCTGTTTAATAAGATACCGGGCCACCTGGTTTACGCGATTATTCAGTTCGGCATAGTTGACTTGCCGACCCTCGAAATCCACGGCGATCGCTGCCGGCGTTGCCAAGGCTTGCTCTTCAAACAATGTATGAACAGGTTTGGGTGTTCCGTAATCGGCTGCAGTGGCATTCCAGTCACGCAATATTTGTGTTTCCTCTGCCAGCGTGAGCAGAGGTATTCGGGTCACTTGCATGCCGGGATTGGCAACCATCACCGCCAGCACCTGCTGCCAATGGTTGATCAGGCGTTCGATGGTTTCACGATTGAACAGGTCTGTGCTATAGCTGAGTGACGCCTGCAATCCAGCCTTGTCGTCATTCACGGAAAGAGTCAAATCGAATTCTTCAACGCCTGGCTCGGAGACCATCGAATTCCAGTGCAATCCCGGAACGTTCATAGACTCCTGCGGGACATTTTGCAACACCAGCATTGCCTGGAATACAGGCGAATAGCTCAGGTTGCGCTCAGGTTTCAATTCTTCCACCAGTCTTTCGAAAGGCAACTCCTGATGAGTTTGGGCTTCGAGCACAGTCTCGCGCACCTGATTGAGCAATTGCCGCACAGCAGGACGATCGGAGAGGTTCGCCCTCATGACGACAGTATTGACGAACAGCCCAATCAGAGCTTCGGTTTCGGCAACACTGCGCCCAGCGACGGGGGTTCCTATAAGGATGTCATCCTGGCCGCTGTAGCGCGAGAGCAATACCTGGAATGAGGCCAGCAAAGCCGTAAATAACGTAACTCTTTCCTTTTGGCAGAAGAGTTTGATCTGCTCTGCTAACTTCTCAGGAATCGTTGCCTTATAGGTTTCACCGCGGAAACTCGCAACTGCCGGGCGCGGATGATCGGCCGGCAATTGCAACAATGGCGGGATATCATCGAGTTGCTGTTTCCAGTAAGAGACCAAAGATTCCAGGACATTCCCTTGCAATCGCTGGCGCTGCCAGCAAGAATAGTCGGCATATTGGATTGGCGCCTCAGGCAGCGGTGAACATTGGCCGGCAGAAAATGCCTGATATAAAGCTGCGACCTCCTTGACCAACAATTGCAAGGACCACCCATCCGCGGCGATGTGATGCACCGCCAGTACCAATATGTGTTTCTCGGGTCCAAGTCGTAGAAGCGCTTTTCGCAAGGGCGCATCTTGAGCAATCGCAAAGGGCCGCTGGTTGTGCGTTAGCGCAATTCGCTGTGCCTCAACATTTCGCTCCGACGGAGACAATCCAGCCAGATCGACCAACGGCAGATCACGATGATGATGCGATGCAACTATCTGAACGGGGCCTTGCCCATAATCGACATAGGTTGTCCTTAAGGACTCGTGCCGCCTCGCAACTTCGCTCAGGCTTTGCTGAAGGGCTGCCGCATTGAGCGTTCCATCCAATTGGATCGTGACCGGCAAGTTGTAAACTGCAGTTCCTGCAGTCATCTGTTCCACAAACCACAAGCGCTGCTGTGCAAAGGAGAGTGGGACTGGCAGGTCCTGCGGACGCTGTGGGATTGCCCTGAACGTCCCGGCTTCCGTTCCCCGCTTCAATAGCTTCTTAAGCTGGGCCTGTTTTTCCGGAGAGAGCCGCTCTCGCCGGTTCGCGTTCTTCGACTTTCGCAGCTTAATATCATCTTTGACGAGTGTAATGTCGGTTGGCATAGGCGTTGACTCGTTTGTCCCTAAATGTGATTGTGCTGTTTCTGTAGCGGCAATATTTGCTCTACCCTGCAAATTCGCGCCAGGAAATGTGATTGGTACGAAGTGATGAAAACAGGTTCGTAGTTTATGCGCTATCCTACGGCAACCATATCCAGTTCTGATTCAGCATGAGAGGCACGATTGCCGGCCTTTTCTCCGCCGGAAGCAATAAAGGAATGGATTTCTCCAAAGACACAGAAAAACTCCGGGTACATCTTGTCCATAAGATCGAGGGCCACAGATTCCAGCTTCTGTATACCGGTAAAGACAGGCGTAGGCCACTCAACCGTTATCTTGTTGACCCCATCGTGGACGAGGGTTCCAGGCACATCAATATCCCAGGTTTCCCATTCGCTGCCGATTGAGGTCCGGCCTATCGAAACATCATTGATGCGCAGACAAATGGAATTCGATGCGATCGTGTCATGGGGCAGCCGGCAGGTCAGGCGAAGACGCACGGAATGATTTGCCTCACCTACAAAGACGAACCTCGATTCGCGCCAGTAAGCCTTGTAGTAATTATTTGCCTTGTGGCTCAGATAATCGGCAAGATGAGGAACAATCCACATGATCTCCTGCTGCTGCAGGCCTTCGGTGCAGTAGTAGTAATCCAGCAGGTTGGTGTCATGCGTTACTACACTGTGCTCTTCGAGCCGCAGGCGATCGCGTTGTTCGAGGGAATCGATGCCAATTTTCTTAAGAGCTGAGGCCACGCCATCCAGGAGCACGGTATCGAGCCTCTGATAGTTAAAGCGCAGCAAGTAGTGTTGCATGAGAGGTGAGCCCACTTCCGCAAGCTGCTCTGTTGCGCGACACATCAGCATGGGGCTTCGCCGGGTTTGCAAGTCCATATAGCTGGTCATGATCCTGCCAATCCCCGGAGACGCTTCCACTGCCCGCAGACAATAGTGCTGGACGAGTTCCGCCGTTTGCCACCAATGAGCGTTGTGAACGGCGGCCAGGAAGAATGTTTCGGATTCCACTTCCGGGCCAGGCAAGACACACTGGTCCATGAGCGATCGCCACGGCACTTCTTGGCCTGTGAAAACCTGCAGCACCACAGAGGCCGCGGCAGCCATCGCGACCTGGATACCCTCAGAGCTCAGGTGACAATAGTCCACAAACAGACGCCGGTCTGGCACTCCACCTTGCAAATACTCTTTGAAAAGTATGGGAAGATCTACGAGGCGGTTCGCGTATCTGGGTATCTCTGCGCGCAAAGTTTTCTCAGTTGCAGAATAGGTTCTGGGGGCCGCATTTTTCGAGGTATCCCATATCACGGCATCACGCGCCATTTCCAAATAGCGCCGACGCCCCTCGATGTCACCAAGATGCTTGCAGCAATCGGCAAGGATGTAGAGTGGAGTGACCGTTGATGCATGGTCAAGTTCAACCATCTTCGTCGCGAAGCTTGCGGCCTTGGTGTAATCTCCATCACCGAACGCTTGCTCGGCCTCTTCTCGAAGAACAATCCATCGCTGATTGTGGTCTTCGATTAAATGAGGAGCATTGGTCGCCTGATCCCGCCAATCACCAAGGTTGAATTCGGGAATAATCCATACCAGGGGAATGCCCCTCTGCTCATAGATGGAAGACACATGTTTCACGAGGTTAGCAACATGCTCTGCAAGCTCGCCTTCCACCAGGTTCTTCATGCCCGGAATGCCCTGCTCTCGTAAAACGGTATCGACTGATGGAACATCAGAGCTCTTCGGGGCACTCTTGTCCCAATTATTGCCCGAGAAAACGATCACCAGATCGGGTTCCAGGAGAAGCGCCGACATGGCAAGGTCACCGACCTCAAACCCAAGGTTGGTGCGGGCAAGGTCGACAATCTCAACCTCGTCTTTACCCATCCGTGCGTGAAGGATGCTTTCCAACGCCATGACCGGCGTGAAGAGCGGGTCATAGAGAAACCCTCTCGCGACCGACTCGCCAATGAAGACAACGCGCTTGTTTGCCTTTTTGGGTCCGATACGACCAAGATTGGCCCAAAGTCCCCAGTCTCGTACTGTCTCTTTACTGCGTACAAAATAGGTCTGGCCATCTTCTATCTTTCGTTCCCAAATGCCGACCTTTTCAAGACCGGCTGGCCCTGTAGGAGATCCTTGGCCTTGCAGGTCGGCGCCAAAACCATGCCACAGCGGAGCCGGGGCATTGCTAACCGGCGCCAGAAGTCCTGTTTGACGCAGCAGGCGAATGGCCTGGTTACCATCTGTTGAGAGAGCAACCTGCGCAACACGATTGGCGAAGTTTTTTAACAACTCGGGCGGTGTTTTCATGAGTAGTTGCCTTTTCGAAATTGGGTCAAATGATGAAAAGCCGTATAGAGGCCGCAAGCTTGTTCCCGGCTGCGCTCAAGTTTCCTTCGATGACTCAGGACAGGCTCTTCGGCGAGCACCTCAGGACAGGCCGTGCCTGTTACACGTCTTTATGATGGACACTCTCTGCCCGGATACGGCATTAATCAGCACCGATGGCGCTGAGTTCCTGTTGTGTTTCAGGCGCAGCCAAAACTACCTGGCTCCCGTTTGACGCGGTAAATGTATGGATCTCTCCAAAGATGCAGAAGAACTCGGGTTTACTGCCATTGATAAGATCGTCTACGACATCGTCGTATCCACTGAGGCCGGGAAAATCGGGCATAGGCCACTCAACGTCGATTTCGTTCAGGCCATTTTGCAGAAGCGCTCCGGGTACAGTGATGCTCCATGCTGTCCAATCACAATCGACGTCAATGGAGCCGACATTGGACCCGTTCACGCGAATCGAGACTGTTGGCGATGCTAAAGGAGGCTGGTGCAGGCGGCAGCTTAGCTCCAGATGCACTGGATATCGCGTTTCACCCACGAATAAGAACTTTGATTCCTTACAGTAAGCCTTGTAGTAATGATTGCGCTCAGCGGGTAGAAAAGTATCCCGTTTGGGCAGCGTCCACATGACTTCCTGGGGTTGCAGGCCGGCGGAGCAGTAGTAATAATCCAGCAGGTCAATGGCAAGATTAGCGACGCTATGCTCTTCCAGTCTTAGCCGCTCGAGTTGTTCCTGAGAGTCAACTCCCACTTCTTTCAGCGCATCGACGACCGCATCAAGGAGAACTCGGTCCAGTTGTTGATTGTTATAACGCAGGAGGTAATGCTGAATCAGCGGAGAACCAAGCCCTGAAACCTGTTCGGCAGATCGGCACATGAGCAGCGGAGTACGGCGGACCTGCATGTCAATGAAACAAGACATTACGGTGGCAATATGACGCGATTGTTGCACCGCACGGCCACAGAAGTAGCGAACCACGTCATAGGGTTGCCACCAATGGCCGCTATGAATGGCTGCCAAGAATGCAGCTTCAGCTTCCACTTCTTGCGCAGGGGCCGGAGCATGGTTGATCAGCTTCGTCCATGGAAGTTCGGGGTACTTCAAAGACCGCAAGACACAGGCCGCAGCAGCAGCCATAGAAACCCGGATTCCTTCCGAGGTCATGTGGCAATAATCCAGGAAGAGGCGGCGGTCAGGCAGTGCTCCATTCAGGTACTCTTTGAACAGCTTTGGCAGATCGAGGACCTGACTCTGGTATTTAGGCGCTTCTTCGCGCAGAGCCTGCTGGGCAATCGTGTAGGTGCGGGGAGCTGCACTCTTGGAAGAGTCCCAAATCACCGAATCGCGGGCCAGCTCACGGTAATGCCGGGCCGCATCAAGATCGCCGAATTGTTTGCTGCAGTCAGCGAGGATGTAAAGCCCGGCGACGTTAGTTTGCTCATCAAGTTCAACCATCTTTTCCGCCAAGTCCGAAGCACCTTTGAAATCGCCGCTTTGAAAAGCAACCTGGGCGTCCTCCCACAGCTTGATCCATTCAAGGTTTCCCCCTCCGGGGAGATGGGGCGCATAGGTGAGTGGATCAAACCAATCGCCCAGGTTGAATTCAGGGATAATCCAGAGGAGAGGAACACCTTTGCTCGCATACACCGAGCTCACGTCCCGGATGGCACGCTTGACATCGGCGGCAAGCGTCTCGTCCACGATGCGCTTGGTTGCTCCCATGCCTTGCTCGCGCAACGTTGACCCAACTTTCGGAATTTCCGAGGTGCTGGGCGGGAAGGCAGTGCGCCAGTTATTGCCGGAGAAAATGACCGCCACGTCGGGCTCCAGTTGGAGGGCAGCTAAGGCAAGATCTTTCACCTCCAGTCCCATATTGGTTCGGGCCAGATCAATGACCTCAATTTCATCCTTGCCCAATTGGCTCTGCAGTATCTTCTCCAGAGCCATAGCGCACGTGAACTGAGGGTCATAGAGGTAGCCGCGAGCAACGGATTCTCCCAGGAATACAACGCGTTTCTTGGTCCCTTTCGCGTCAATTCTCCCGAGATTGGCCCAATAGTTCCAGTCTTCAATCTTGTCGATGCTGCGCGCAAAGTATACCTGTCCATTCTCCTGCCGCTTCTCCCAAATACCGATCCGATCTTGATTTGCAGGATTGGATCCGCGTGTTTTTTTGGAGTGACCAATATCGTCGAGATTGGACTTGTCGGAACTGCCGCCGGAAATGTTTCCCAAGAGATTCGTTTGCCGAAGCGCACGCATCAACTGAAAGCCATCTTTTGAGAAAGCATGTCCGGCCAGACGGTTAGCGAATGATTTAAGCAACTCAGAGGGCTGCTGCATGAATTTCTCCTTATAAAAGTGTGTAGACCAAATGACCGACCGCTTCACCACCACCTGCGGGCTTTTCGTTTGCTTGAAGGTCCCACAAAGCAGGAATGCCGGCTCGCTCGATGATGAAATCTTCCACTACAAGCACGTCGATCTGGGAACGAACAAAACACATGATGGCGTCGACGGTCGTGCAGACAATCGGCTCACCACGCATATTGAATGATGTATTCAAGAGAATCGGGCAGCCGGTGCGACGGTCGAATTCCGCCAATAGGGCGGCGAAACGTGGATTGGTTTCACGGGTGACGGTCTGAAC
>DASZFK010000282.1:0-1578 GCA_035939855.1 Candidatus Angelobacter sp. | reverse complement strand
TTTCCCTGCATTTAGACAGGGAACAATCTACGGTCTCTCTCCAGCATTACCGACGTTAAATGACGATGATGACGACGCGAATGCCGGGGTGGAACGGATTGAACAAAAAGTATCCTCCATCGACGTAGTCAACATAAACGTTGTCGGTGTAGAGCCAGCCCACTGGCCACGGCTGACTGAATCCAAACCAATAGCCTCCGTACTGGAAGCGAGGTTGCCCCTCGACAATGACCGGGCGGTTGATCACGAACACGTGCTCGCGGCCGAAATTCGCGTGAAAACGGTCTTCAGGAATGCGACCACTGTAGCCGCTGGCGTGCTGTGCCGGCTGTTCGTGTTGTACGGCAGGCTTCTCCTGCTGTGGTTTTTTCTCTTCTTGCTGAGCCTTTTTCTCTTCTTGCTGGGCAGGCTTTTCCTGCTGCGCCTTCTTCTCTTCTTGCTGCGCCTGTTTCTGTTCCTGGGCAGGCTTGTCCGGTTGCGCCTTTTTCTCTTCCTGCTGGCCGTGTTCCTCTTGCTGAGGGTGTTCTTCCTGCGCGTAAACGGGAGCTGCGGCTCCCAGGGTCAAAGACAGAACTGCGGTGCCGATAATTCCTGCTAGTTTCATAGATGTTGCCTCCATTTACAGCTCATTGACTTTTCTCTTCGCGCCGGGCAAATCACCTGCCGAGCCGGCGTGGTTCTCGGAGATTTCCTAGTTCGTTCCACCGAAAGTGAAATTTCTTTTCCATGAATCGCCCCTTTCGAGGCTACGAAACTAAGAGGAGAGAACTTCAGATGGGCTGACTTAGCTCAGAGAACCTGAAAGAGAGAATTGATGCGTCTCTAGCGTCATAATCGCTTAAGTCCAATAAAATAGCTGGTCTGAATTGCTCACTTTGATCTTTTGGTTCACGCCCATGAAATCCGGGGGCATGGGCCAAACCCACCTAAATCGGACAAAAACCGCTTTTGTCCCAAATCTTGTCAAGCCCCCTGAAGCACCCAATTCCCGCCAACCCGCTGATTCAGTGGCAGAAATAAACTTAGAAATTTGGCGGGTTTACCCCCTCGAATCTGCTAGTCTGGAAATAGAGATTAAGTTTGGCGCAAGCTTCCTAGCTTGCGCCTTTTCTTTTGCAACGACTCTGATTCCAGCACTAACCATCAATGCGCAAAGGCAAGGCCGCTTCACCCCGACGCACCCGAGCGTCGCGGGAGAACTCTGCCCGCAAGGCGGCCCAGGCACGCGGCCTCGGCATCACTCGCCGTGGCGATCTCGGCGAGGTGGCTTTCGTCCACAAAGCCATGAGCCTCGGCTACGTAGTCGCCAAGCCCTATGGACAAATGCATCGCTACGATTTCATGGTCGAAGGCGGGAACAAGCTCTGGCGTGTCCAGGTAAAAACCAGCACCTGCATGCGCGACGGCCGCTATCAGCTCTGCGTCCAGCGCATCACTCACCGCCGCACCGTCGCCTACAAGAAATCCGAACTAGATTTCGTGGTGGCCTACCTGATGCCCGTAAAAA
This sequence comes from Candidatus Angelobacter sp., assembly GCA_035939855.1. Classification (GTDB taxonomy): domain Bacteria; phylum Acidobacteriota; class Terriglobia; order Terriglobales; family Acidobacteriaceae; genus Angelobacter. The sequence goes on along the minus strand of DASZFK010000282.1, from coordinate 71 downwards.
CCTGGTACATCCTGCCAATAAGCGTGGTCGCGGGACGCAGAAGCTTTCTCCTCGCTCCCCCAGGATTCCGC
>DASZFK010000281.1:0-5808 GCA_035939855.1 Candidatus Angelobacter sp. | reverse complement strand
CGGTTACGACGCGGCGCTTGCCTGGATTACGGCGCCGGTAATGGTGAGTTCATCCTGGAGTTGGCCAGACGCGGTCATCCGGCTACCTACTACGATGTGGAAGGCGAAACTCTGAAGTTCGCGCAACAAAGGGCTCAGCGGCGGAATCTCCCGGTTGAGTTCCTGCACACCAAGGACGATCTGGCCAGGGCTGCCCAGCAACACGCCTTCGACACCATCTTCTCATTCGACGTTCTCGAACATTTACCGGATTTGCCGGGGGAACTCGTCTTCTTGTCGTCGCTGCTCAATCCTGGCGGATTGATGGTCTTTGATGTTCCGGCAGGAGCGACCAAATCTCATCCCATGCATCTCAACCATGAACTCAATGTCCATGCTCACATGCACTCCCAGGGTCTGAAGGAAGAGCGGCCCGGCTGGATGCCCAAATTGCCTTTCATCAAACAAGAGAAATACCTCTTTCGTGCATCGGCAACGAAGGCCAGGGAAAATGCTCGGTCGGCACGCGAAGCTATTGAACGCGACAAAGTCAGAAGCTCAGGAATCTAAACGTTTTTAGAGTTGCTATAGTCCGAGCTCAGCCTTTTTGTGGACAACATGGACAACGGTGGACGATGTGGACGGTCTACAGTAATCCTGAAACGCTTTAGTTAGACTTGGGTTTTTATCCAGATCAGTGCATCTGCACATTGCCACAATTAAAAATCAAAACATTAAAAATTTCTCTGGCCACCTCTTGGAGCCTTCGCTACATCGTAGAATCCAGAAGGATGCAGTGTGTGCGCCTCCGCTTTTCAGAGTAGTGGAGAGCAGCTCCGCATCCGAATAGCCTGGACTCCTCGTCCAGCTCTACAGTGAACCCAAAACCACTTTCAAAGTAACTATCAACAATCAAAACAACTGAAGTGCATTGAAAATTGAAAAAGACAGGAGAAGAACCATGGCGAATATTTCTCGTTGGGATCCATTTTCTGAGTTGGTTACGCTCCAAGACAGGCTCAACCATCTCTTCAATCAAGGTTTGGTCGGCTTCGGCGACCGATCGGAACATCAGCTTGCATTCTCCAACTTTGTTCCTCCGGTGGATGTCTACGAAGACGAGCACCACATCGTGCTGCAAGCAGAGATACCCGGCGTGGAAGAGAAAGACCTGAATCTCCACGTGGAAAACAACGTGCTCACCATCAGCGGCGAGCGCAAACTCGAAACCGAGAAGAAAAAAGAGAATTTCCACAGGCTAGAGCGCCACTATGGCCGCTTTACTCGCTCGTTCACCCTGCCTCCGACTGCGGACACGCAGAACGTTAACGCAGAATTTGAGAACGGTCTCCTCAAAATCACCATCGCGAAACGCGAAGAAGCCAAACCTAAACAGATCAGGATTGGCGTAGGCAAGACCTCAGCCCAGGCCCTGAAACCTGGAAAAGAAAAAGCAGCGTAAATTAGAAGTAGCAGGTCGTCATCTCTCTGATCTATCCGCGCAGAAGTAGCGCGGGTAGATCATTGGGCCTGATTTCAATGCCCGGTGGCCGATGCAGCTTTAGGAGAATCTAAATGTATTCGCAACGGCCTCTCGGGTCGCTGTGGCCATTTCTCTGAATTGATCAGGTTGCGGACTTGACGTTCACGTTCTTCCGGCAACGGATGCGAGCGGAAATAGCCGACAATACTTTGAATGGCTACCTGCGAGAGCTCTTCATCGGGGCTTTCGGCTTTTTGCACATACTGGCGATCCAGACGTTCGAATGTTTTGAACAAGCGCAATGCTCCCTCTGGTGAATAGCCGGCCATCACCGCCAGATGAGTGCCCTCGCGGTCGGCTTCAAGCTCCTGTTCTTTGCTGTAGCCTGCCTGAAATAACTCGATGGGAAGCTGGAGCAACTCCGAAAGTGGAAGATCACGCAAACGACTTTCAAGCTGAACCTTTTCAACGCAATGATAGTGGTCCACATGTTCAACCTCATGCCCAAGGACGTTTGCCAGTTCATCCTCGGTCTCCATTTGCAGCAGGAAGCCCTTGCCGATAAAGATGTGCCCGCCCGGCAACGAAAATGCATTGACAAAGCTGGAGTCAGGAATGTAATGGAAGCGATAGTTGAGTTTTCTATGCGCCCGCGCGGCTACATAGCGCCCAACTGCATTGATGTATTTCTCTACGGGAGCATCAATCTCTGCCTGTCCACCAACATTGGAAGCATAACGGGACACCATGGCGTCGCCAATTTCAATTTCTTCTTCGTCGGAAAGCCGGGTCAATCCCGCGGGCACGCGGCTGATGTCTCGCTGGGTTTCGGCCACGGCATTGAGTACAGCTTCTGGTCCAACGTGGCTTTCCTGTTTGCGGCGTTCGGCGTAAAAGATCGCCGCTCCAGCGATCACGATCAATGCTCCCACAGCCAGCCAGCGTTTCATAACCACTCTCGCAAGGCTTTGCGGTTCCGCGAAAACAGATAACCGCCCACCAGCATCAGGATTCCCAAACCCATGAAGCTCAGGGAATGAATCTGTGGATTTGTCAGCTTCCAATAGTCCCATGCAAACAACTTGACCACACAGGTTAACAGCAATCCCAGAGCAGTAAGCCGGAAGCTGCGCTCCTTCGCCAAGAACGCTCCCAGTGCAATCACAACCCCTTCTGCGGCTAAGGCCAGAAGGTTCCAGCCGAGGTCAATTTTGATAACTAGAAAAATCGCCATCAGGACCACTGAAACAAAAAACACGGATTGCTCCGGACGGCGAACCAGTACTGAAATCCTGCTCCGGGGTTTCGCATTTTCCAGTTCCGAACTATCGGGTTCCTTCTGACGCAGTTTGAAGCCAATCGGGATTCCCACAGCCAGCAGCAGGATCGAAACGACCGACGAGAAGGTGCTGGAAGAGAAAGAATTCTGGAGCATGTAGAAGTTATGGGTGGAAAGACGAAAGGCAGTTACTCCCAGCATCACCAGGGCCTGATACAAGAAGATCTTCAGTCCGGTCCGCCAGACCACTGCCATGAGTGTGACTACGATCAAGGAATACCACACGACAATGATCTCTTTATCCTGCGGGACAAAGCGGGCCAGAGCTGCGACGGTAGCTGTGCCCACACAAGCCAGGATATATTCCACCCCTATTTTTAAGGACGCTTCCCCAGTTTTCTTGATGTGCAGACGGCCATACACCCAGAAATAAATCAAAACCAGAGGCGAGACCGTGAGCAGGGCGTCGGTGGAAGAGGAATTAAGATTAGCAAAGAAAATTCGGATAAAGCTGCTGACCAGCGCAACATATCCCTGTGCCCGCAGGAATGGGGAGCTGTTTCCAAACCCGAGTTCAAACAAAGCCCACCCAAATAGCGCCCATGCAACTGCGACGCTGTTGGGCTGCAGTTGATACCACGCCAACCAAGTCAGCAGTAACGAGCCAGTCCAAGAATAAGCGTAGGAGATTCGCTTGTCTTCGATGACCTCGGCAACATTTGAGGACCAAGTGGAAAGGTAAAGAAGAGCAGCAGTAATCGATACAGTGATTGCCTGCAATCCGCTGTGCCTGTAGGCAGGCTGGAAGTTGTAGGCGAAGACAGCCAGGGCAGAAAGCACAGCAAGAATATGGCTCTGCCAAAGCAGGACGCGGTTTTTCCAATTACGACCAGCGAGAGCCAACAGCGCACCTAAAGAAGCCCATGCAACTGCGATCCAAAGCGCGCCGGCTTCTTTGAACGCAAGATATGTCAGAAGAAGAGTTCCCGCGCAGGTGTAGGCGGCATGCAGTTGGGGATGCGGCCTGCGAGCCACCAGCAGGTAGGCGCTGCCAGCGATCAAAATCACAGAGATCAGGCGGTAACTTAGGCCGTGAAAATCACCATCAACGTTGAAATTCACCAGGAGCGCCCGCACGGAAGCGAGCATGACCAGGACAAATGCCTGCCACCGGAATTCATTTGCTCTCATGATCTGAGCAACGATAGAAAGCACCAGGGCAAAGCCGGTCCACAAAACTGTCGAGAACCAATCTGAAGCCTGTCTCCAGATCAGAATTGTGATCAAACCGCTAGCCATCCAGCGATAGACCACGGAAGCAACATGGCTTTCAAACGTCATCGACAGCCGCACAAACCTGGAACTCAAATACAGGAACGCAGCCACAGCGCCGAATGTCAGGATGCGCTCAGGAACTCCACGCCAAAAGCTTTCCAACGAGAGTCCACGCGCTGTTACGTCGATGACCGCTACGATGAATATCCAGTTCGCCTGATAAACCGTGTCCGAAATATTGAACTGTTTCCCCGACCAAGCCAATACGAAGGCCAGCGCCGCCAAGACAACTGCCGCGCTGTTGACAGGTACGAGTGAATAGATTGCGCCAACAGCAAACATACTCGCAAACAAAGAGAGAGCATGGATCGCCTGCCGATCACTGCCCCTCTGAAAGAGGTTGGGCCAAATGCGAGTGATGATATGGGCGTTGACGTAGAAAACCGCCGCAATTACGGCGAGAACTATGAAAGCAGGGACGCTATAGGCCGGCTCACCACTCAGCACCAGACCTGCCAGAGGAACAATTCGCGCTGGCAGTAAATAAAAAGCCGCAAGCAGGAAAGTGATGCCACCGAACCAGCGAAAGAGTTTTTCCTGGACAAAAATTCCAGCCATCAAAAAGGCTTGAGCGCCGGCCAGCCAGAGCAACACCAGATTGTTCCCTGAATACTTGTAAGGAACGGCAAGCACCATGAGGAATGCGCCCAGGCTGGAGAGCAATTGAAACGGCACTCGCCTTCGGCGGGCAATCGGCAGTTGTCCAAAAAAGAACTCAAACGCTCCAACCGTCAACAATGTGGCGAAGGCCCATTTTGTTTCAAAGGCCTGATATCTGAGCGTTAGCAGAAAGAGAACCGGGTTCAGTAATGCAGCGAGCGTGGAAACCAATTCCTGTTCCTTGGTAGAAATCCTGTGGAGCAGATAAGCAATCCTGAAGATGAGCCAGAAAGAAGCCAGCAGAGCGAAGCTGATCCAGAATTCCGGGAAACTATGCTTCTGTTCGCCCATAGGCTGGATAATCCAATAAAGCCAATAAAGATGGCTCAAATAGCTGGCTAGGATTCCAAAGACTTCCAACTCATACCACTTGCGACGCAGCACGATGATGGTCATGCTACAAACCAGGATCAGCCCGGCCAAAAGGCTAAAAGGGGTGGTATGGCTCAGAACGAGTGAAATGAAACCCAAAAGGAAGGCCATGCCAGTGACGGTAGGCGAGTTGTATTTCAACGTGTGCCAGACCATGAGCCCGGCGACCACTAGAAGCAGGAAGAGGTCCACAACTACGGAACCCACAATCCTTGCCGGCGGCCAGTGATGCGCGGCAGCTGTGGTGATGAAGAGGATCGCCCAACCACTACCAATCAACACTCTGCCGAGTACTTTGAAATTCTCTTTACTCTCCCAGTAAATGCCTGCGCCCAGCGAGATTCCGCCCACAAAATAAAAAAGAGCTATTCGCATCAATGCCGACATGTGCTCCCAGCGCGAATACAGAAAAAATCCAGCACCAATTACAAGCAGCACTGCCCCAATCTTTGGAACCCAATTCGTACTCAGCGCTTCTTCCATAGAAGCGGAGAAGCGGCGCTTCTTTTGTGGCTGGGCTACATCTGCGATTGGTTCTGCCTGCAATGGAAGCGTTTGCCGAAATGACGGTGGTGGCGGCGCTTGCACTCGCACGGACGCAATCGGCGGAACTGATGGCGGAGGTTGAACCGCTGGCGGAACAAGGATGCGGGGAGCCTGCTCGACCTTTGGTTCCGGTTTAACTGGGAATACAGGAGGC
>DASZFK010000280.1:0-1778 GCA_035939855.1 Candidatus Angelobacter sp. | reverse complement strand
TGGTCCATTGAAAAGCTAACTTCCTGGCGAGTTTCTCAACGGACATGCAATCGGGTGATCGCGCGTGATCGGGAGATCGGGTGATCGGTTTTGGAACAGTCATTGATTTTAAACACCTTATCGTTGCAGTTAGTGGAGAGCCCGCAAGCATTTTAGGCTAAAGGGCTGACAGTGTCGTGGGCATGGTTGGATTTTTCACAACCTGACTCTTGAACTCATTTGCTATCTGCGAAAGAGCGCCAACGGAACTGCAACCATGCCCATGATGCTTTATCTTTAGCCCAAAATGGTCGCGGACTGAATGCTGAATTGCTGACCGCTGAATGCTTCTTCTCACACAAACTCCAGGAAATCGTAAAGCGGCTCCTCCATGCGGCGTCCGATGGCAAAAGCTTCGACGCTACGCTGGGATTGGCCTTTCATCAAGCAGATGATGGCCCATTTTATGCATCCCCAGGCTTCCCAAAAGCGCACGCGTGCAGGGTCGACGGCACTTCCACCAGCACGCTCATAAGCAGCGAACAGATCGGCGCGTTGACCGATTCCGCCGACAGGGTCTCGTCCACCAAATCGCCAGGTCTTGACGCATAGCCAGCCCAGGTCTTGCATAGGGTCGCCCAGGCACGCGAGTTCCCAATCGAGTACGGCCTGGATACGCTCTTCATCGCAAATCAGGTTACCCATGCGGAAATCACCATGAACCACCGAATTGTGTGTGCCGGCCGCAGGCATGTTCTCCTCGGCCCAGCGGAAAGCAACTTCGAGAGCAGGGACAGGATGATCATAGCGGTGATAAATATTGCGATAAACAGCGATCTGGCTCTGGGCACTCAGCTCCGTAAGGAAAGGCACACAGTTTGCCTCGATCTTGTGAATGCGAGCGAGAATCTCACCACATTGAGCGGCAAAACCCTGGCGCAATGGAGCAAAGCGCGGTTCGCGCAGGATGCGCCGGGCGATGGTTTGTCCGGGCACATAGTCCATAATGTAACCCTCGCCGAGCCCGCAATCCTCGGTCAACACCGCGCGAACAGGAGGCGCAGGCACGCCGGCTCGGCTGGCAGCCATCATCAGGGCAGCATCGTTTTCCCCGGCCACCAGCGGCAGCGTGGCATCGTCTCCCCGGCGCGAAGATCCATTGGAGGTTTGCAGGATGAGCGGCAAGTTCGTGCTGCTGATCTGCGCCTTGAAAAACCACGTAGCTTTGGTTGCGCCCGCAGTAAGACGGCGCAGTTCGGAAATATCACCTGGAGGTCCCAGCAGGCGGCACACGGCATCATGCAGCCTTGCAACAAGATCGTCCGGTTTTGCTTTGGACATTCGAATCATTACACCGCAAAGGACGCGAAGGGCGCAAAGGAACAACGCCCGCAGGGGCTAAGCCGATTGATTCTAAACGTCATACGGCACGGGTAAACTTCCTTCGGCAAAACCTCAGGACAGGCTGTGCCCTGACTCCTTCAGATGTTAAAGCATTATTGAGACAAGCTCTCACCGTGTGGCTGACGCCAAGTACCTCTCAACCTTGGCACGAAGTTCGCGTTCAGGTAATCTCCCGAAGCGATCAAAAACTAAGCGTGTCTGCTTCGCGGTGTGCGGAAGCCCAATTCCGACATCGGCTTTCTTGACGTTCTGTATGCGCATTTTCATGCTTGCGGTGCTCATACCGAGCTTGGTAGTGATCTCTTCCAGGCGACTCCCAAGGTTTTCTGGTCCGTACTTATAGAGATAGACTGCGACAAGGTCGTCATTCTGAGTCCAATGGTGATCTGCCTCTC